>CAKZPJ010000854.1 GCA_937138955.1 uncultured Flammeovirgaceae bacterium
AGAACAACATCTTTATTCGCAACAGCTGGATTATAAGTCTTCGGGTTCATACATGATATGAACCCACCCTTTAGTAGTTTGTTGGCTCAATGCTGGATCTAAGGTGATAAAATCTACTTCAGCTACGTAATAGTAAACTCCCGCAGATACTAAATTTCCAGCCTCGGTACGTCCATCCCAATTGATATTTATTGAGTTTTCGGTATTGCTGGATTCAAAGGCATATACTTCTTTTCCCCAGCGGTTATAAAAACGGATACGAACATTGCTAACAAACCGTGGGCATTCTGCTTGCTCCTCAAGAGGATTGGCTGATCCTTGAGTAGATAATCCTAACGGACGAAATACATCGTTATCCGAGTCACCATTGGGAGTGAACACATTAGGTAACAGATAATTAGGACAGTTTTCCACGCATATTGGCGGACTCAGTGTGCTTTCGTTACCGGAGCGATCAACAGCCGAAATTCGGTAACATCCGGCTAGAGAGCGCAGTCCTGTATGCTCAAAGAATGTATCGGTGCTTGTGCCCACTAAATTAAAGGTACTGTCAGCTTCACCTACTGCCGAAAAATAAATATTGTAGAAACGTACATCGTTGTCGCAGCCTTCAACAATATCTGCTTCCCACGCTATACTATTAAAGAAATCGGTAGATCCACAGGGCTGCCCTGCCACCTGGCTTTTGCACTCTTCAGCTGAACCATTCGGAATTGATACCGCTAATGGTTCACAAGGTGGGATTGTATCATTAGGTTGAGCACAGGCAATCTGCGATAAGTTAATAAACGATGGTGGATTCAACGCTTCATTTCCGTAGCTACCCTGAGTCACTATGTAATAGCAGTATTCCAGCTCATCTGATAAGGGTTCACCTATTGTGCTCCCGTCATCCGTATATTGTAACCCATTTGCAATCACATCAATACTATCAATCAATACAAACCTTCCCGGATCGTTAGGGTCAACTCGGTCTCGGTAGATATAATGATAGGGAAAGTCGGTAGAAGTGATTGACCAAGGTACATTGGCTTGCCAGTCTAATGTAACGCTTCCTACCAGCGGGGTTGGCTCTAAGCGTACGGAAGAAGCTACGGCTGACGAGTCAAGCCGATCACCACTCGCATCGTACAGGTAAATTTTATAATAAAATGGTTGATTCAGGGTGTTCAATCCAGTGTCTACAAATGAAGTATCAGGAATAATTCCAGAAATAACTTCTTCGGAGCCATTTTCGCCAAAACCCGTTCCTCTCACCACTTGGTAGGTATACGGAGGTGGAAACAGTGTTTGATCAATTTCAAAGGGTGAACGCCAGGCTACTTCAATAACCCCGGTATCTACGTCAGTGGCGGTCACACTTACATTAGTAATGACGGGAGCATCAACCTTCATTTCAGCACAAAACTCTTCAGAAGCATAACTCTCTGCACCATCGGGGAACACCGCTACTAAACGATAGCAATAATTCACTCCTGGCTCCAGACTATCATCGAGATAACTAACAACGCTTTTCTCTACTTCCGCTACCA
>CAKZPJ010000855.1 GCA_937138955.1 uncultured Flammeovirgaceae bacterium
GTTGAAAATCACCGCTAGTAACTCGGTAGTTTTATAAAAACTTTAAACCGCTTCAGTGCCTTAAATATCCACAACAGCCAACTAGAATTTTTTAGTACAGTCTAAAGTATTTTTAACTTCCATTCGTCTTACCTTAAGAATGGAAGATCCTACCGATACGCTGGTGCCTAAACCCTCCCCGCCCAAAATTGTGCAGGTGGTCAAAGATTATGGCAACCGATTGTTTCGCTTTATTCGGGGCCGAGTAGGCTCAGATGAGGATGCAGAAGATATTTTGCAGGAGGTATGGTATCAGTTGAGCCACTCAATCAATATTGAAGAAGTTGAGCAAATCAGCGGATGGCTTTACCGGGTGGCTCGAAATAAAATTGTGGACAAGCACCGCAAGAAAAAGCCAGAATCGCTGGGCGACTATCAATACGGAGAAGATGGCGAATTTAGCCTGAAAGAAATTCTGCTGGCGGACAATCACAATCCTGAAACCGAATATCTTAAAGAAATCTTCTGGCAAGAACTGTTCATTGCTTTGGAAGAACTTCCTGAAAACCAGCGACGGGTATTTGTGGAAAACGAACTGGAAGATAAGACTCTGCGGCAGATTGCGGATGAAACCGGAGAGAAGCTCAAGACCATCATCTCGAGGAAAGGGTACGCCGTAAAACATTTACGCCGCCGATTGGAAACATTGTATCATGAATTTCTATCTTACTAAGATACGCCTATGACTCCAAAAAAACGTTACCGAGGATTTTTCTTTTTGCTGTTTATTCCGCTGCTAATCGGAGCACTAGCCGGAGTGGTAATGATACTATGGAACGCTATCCTTCCCGATGTATTTGACATTAAGCGGATTACCTACGGGCAGGCGTTAGGATTATTTATTCTGTGCCGGATACTGTTTGGGAATTTCCGTTTCGGGAGAACTCGTCAGGCACCTTGGAAAAAATATAACCGGGGCCGTTGGGGCAATTTGAGTCAGGAGGAAAAAGCTCGATTGAAGGAAGAATGGCGGAAGCGCTGTAGTCACTAGTAATCTTTTTGCCTTGCTCCACATCTAGTTATTTTATCTCCCCTCAGCAAGTTTTTCAAAAAAACTTTTGAT
Organism: uncultured Flammeovirgaceae bacterium; assembly: GCA_937138955.1. Lineage (GTDB taxonomy): Bacteria > Bacteroidota > Bacteroidia > Cytophagales > Cyclobacteriaceae > Tunicatimonas. The sequence goes on from CAKZPJ010000855.1 coordinate 1,103, forward strand.
TCTGTAAAGTAATTTCTGAAGTCGCCCGTCTTCTGCTCTGAAAGATTAATTACACTAAAAACAGAAATCATGTATAAATCATTTTTAAAACTCATTCTACTAGGAATTGGCGTAGGCATCGTCTTGTTCGCTTTACCTTTCATACTGAAAGTAGTGCTATTTGTTCTTCTATTCGGAGTGTTGTTTCGTTTCGTCGGCAGAAGACTTTTCTGGAGCAGGTTCACCCAAGTGGCGTCAGTCCATAATGGATATGGCCACCATGGATATGGCCACCGTGGATACGACCACCGAAGGCACTACTCTCGTGGGTACAGTCGTCGTAGATCAGAATCTGAATTGCATCCGGCGTTTGCCGATACTATCCGCAATATGTCGGATGAAGAGTACGATTCACTTCGGCAAAAGCTGGACGATGACCGAACAGATACAGCAGATTCTGCGAACAAGACTACTATCGAAATTCAGTAGAACCTGACTGAGCGAATGGCACTGCCAAAAAACTCGGTTGCACCCGGAAGCTCAATAAGCTCCAGAATAAAAATTTCATTAACCAATTAAATTGAAATAATCATGTACAGAAGAAATTATAAAAATCAGGGTGGTACTACCTACAAGAAATACGCACCCTTTATTGACGCTGAGTTTTGGGAAGGTATGCGGGGCGGATTCTTGCGCCGACCAAAATACAATGTCCCACTCAATATCGCCGAAACGGATACCAACTACGAAGTTCATGTTTACGCCGTAGGCTTTGACAAGGAAAATATTTCCATAACGGTAGAAGACGATGTGTTGTGGATTCGGGGTACTCGTACCATTGATCGAGACAATCCACCTAAATTCAAACGACAGGAATTTCCGGTCAAGCATTTTGAGCGGGTAGTCAGCTTATACGGACAGGTAGATACGAGCCAGATTACGGCTCGGCAGGAAGGTGCCGTACTAATTATCAGCTTACCTAAACTACCCGAAGCTCAATCTTCAACTAAAGATGTGAAAATTGATTAGCAGGCGAAGGCTCTAAATCAATAAAATCAGAAAGGCGACAAGCAATAGTTGCCTTTTTTATGTCTTCAATAGAGATATCGACTTGATCGAAAGCAATCCAAGTTCCTCTATTGCCAACTACTTTCCAGGTTTGATCTTTTCTTGATAAGAAGTATAAAGCTCCATATCCACATTCACCTCCACATACGAACGTAACATATACTACTGCCCTATTTCTTTGTTTATTAAAAGCTAGATCAGAAAATGAAATGACACCATCAATATCATCCTCATGAATTTCATCAGATTCTTGGTTTGGAATTAAAAAGAATTCGCCAACTTGACCTAGTTTAAATGGTAAATCATTTTCATCTTTTATATCAACAGCTTCAACAACTAGCTTTTTCCATCCTTCTCCTTTAGGAATTTCAGCTTCGTATTCGCTCTCCCAATCAAGATTCAAGATTCTTTCAATATCGAGGTGATCTTTACTCAGCTTTCCAATTACAAACTTCTTTGTCCCATAATAACGAGTATAAGATGAGGCAAAACTATCAACATCATTGAGCAGCAGAGTAAGAATTTGTTCTAAATCCTTTTCCTTCTGACCACCCGAAGTACAACCAACGATAGCCAACAAAAAAACCAGCATGTGCTTCATCTCAGTATTTTTACGTCAGATACAGCGCTAACTATCAATTGTCCATCCCGGAACCTGTCCGGGATCACTTATTCAACTAAATCAGACCTTAATAAACACCCGACGTTGGTAGAGCCAGTAGCACAGATACCAGTTGATAGCGAGAGCACCTAACGAAGCACCGATAGCTAATGTAGTGGCATTGGCTCCCAGCCATCTTAAGATATCATTAGTGAAGATAGCAGCAAAACCATTGATAAAACCGTAGCCTAGTGTTTGGGTCACCATGTAAATGAAGATAGAATTCATCCCGACTACGCTGAAGAAGAAAACTCCTCGTCGGTAGCCCTTTACATCTACAATCCAGTAAAGCGCTGCTAATACCAACAAGCACCAACCGCCGCTGGCAAAAGTGAATGAAGTAGTGGCAATGCGCTTAATAATTGGAGCAAGACCTAGCCAATCCATCCCGTAACCTACTACCAAGGCAATTAGCCCTGCTATTACCAACGGTTTGATTTTCTCAGCAGCACTGCGTTGAGAAATCAGAATTTTTCCGGCTACTACTCCCCAGATTGTGTGCGCTGCTGTGGGCAGAAAGTTAATTACCACCCAGCCACCGTTGTTGATCTTTCCCATGAGTACCATATCCATCCAGGAACCAAAATTCTCGCCCTGCACAAAAGGCTGGTTAAATCCTTCCAGTAGCACCAACCGGTAAAGTAGCTCAGTGAATAGCAACAAACCCAGTGATACAGCAATTTGCGTCTTCAGCGAATAACGGAACAGGAAAAAGGCAATCAGAATAGTGAAGGCCAGTTGGGTAAGTACGTTCCACAGTTCCCAGACAATCTTTTCGCTATATACGCAGTGCAACAGCACTCCTAAAAAGAACAAAATAATACAACGGCGAATAATGTGGCTGCGCGTTTTGGGCCAATCTTTCGGATTCTGAGCACGCTTAGTAAGTGAAAAAACCATAGCTTCTCCTACAATGAACATGAAGAAGGGCTGCACCAGATCCCAAAAGCGTAGACCATTCCAGGGATGATGATGAAATTGCATTGCCAGGGCATGAACGAATGAACCTTCCGCTGTGTATTCTAACATGTGATGATAAAGCTCAGTAGTTTCGGCTACCAGCAGAAACATGGTAGCTCCCCGAAATAAATCGAGCGATAGTAGTCGTTGGCCAGGGTCGGTTTTCATAGGTTATTGAGCAATTCTGCCATCTGCTGTTGTAATTTCTTCGCTGCATTCCTGGCCTGTTCGGCAAAGTCTTCCCTCGAACTGGCGTAGATAATACCGCGAGCCGAGTTGACCAGCAAGCCGCAGCGGTCGTTCATTCCGCAGCGGGCTACTTCTTCCAAACTTCCTCCCTGGGCGCCTACCCCCGGCACCAGTAGAAAATGATTGGGTACAACCTTCCGAATCTCCGCTAGTTTTTCTGCCTGCGTGGCGCCTACCACGTACATAATCTGCTCTGCCGACCCCCAGTTCTGACTAGTTTTAAGCACCTGCTGATACAGCGGAGTCTGGGCATCATCTACCGGCAAATGCTGAAAGTCGTGACTGCCCTGGTTAGAGGTAAGCGCCAGCAGTATCACCCACTTCCCGGCGTGTTGTAAAAAGGGAGTCACCGAATCTTCGCCCATGTAGGGGGCTACGGTAATGGAGTCAAAATCGTAGGTTTCAAAGAAGGTGCGAGCGTAGCGAGACGAAGTATTACCAATATCTCCCCGTTTAGCGTCAGCAATGGTGAAAAAATCATTCGGAATGTAATCCAGCGTCTTCCGCAGGCTTTCCCAACCCTTTGCTCCCAGCGATTCATAAAACGCGATATTAGGTTTATAGGCAATGCAGTAGTCGGCCGTAGCATCAATAATCTGTCTATTAAACGCGAAGATTGGGTCTTCCTCACTATGTAGGTGTCGCGGAATTTTCGCTAGATCGGGATCTAACCCCACACATAAAAAGGATTGTTTTTGCTGAATGAGTCGGAATAAGTCAGTTTGGGTCATTGTAGTAGTTTCAAATACTTGGTTCCGCTAAAATACATTTTTCTGTACGAGTTAATATATGAATACGGCTAGTACTAGCCGATTATACACTTTCACCTAGAAGATAGAGGCACTTTAGTAACTTCATTGTAAATTGACCATGCTACCTGATTGTCTAACCTACTATTATTATAGCTCAATGACCAAAGTCACGCTTTCTCTATTATTTGTTTTCACTATTTCACACCTTACCCAAGCTCAACCAACCAAACCAGCTTTTTCTCGGATGGATGTTTTTGAGCTGGAATGGGTTACTTCGCCGCAAATTTCTCCCGACGGCAGCACAGTTGTCTACGAGCGTCGAGGGATGGATATTATGAAAGACCGAAAGACCTCTAGCCTGTGGCTTATGAGTTCCAATGGTCAATCGCACTACAAACTTACTAGTCGGGAAGTGAATGAATCTAGCCCTAGTTGGTCACCCGACGGTAGCCGGGTTGCGTTTGTTAGCTCGGCGGAAGGTCACGGTTCAGAGGTTTACGTCTACTGGGTAAAGACTAATAAATTAGCCCGCCTCACTCAAACGGAGCGTTCTCCGTCTAATCTAAGCTGGTCGCCTGACGGTAAATACATTGCCTTTTCTATGCTAGTACCGGAAAAAGCTCCTGCGTTGGTAAGTCCACCACCCAAACCTAAAGGTGCGGAATGGGCCGAGCATCCAAGAGTAACTACCCGCCTAAAACACGAATCAGATGGCTCAGGCTACATTGAGCCAGGCTACAGTCAGTACTTTGTGCTACCCGCTGATGGGGGTACAGCTCGGCAGATTACCCAGGGAGAGTTTCAGCATCGTTCTAAACCAGTGTGGACCAAGGATGGGCAGTCTCTGATTTTTTCTTCCAACCGTAACAATAACTGGGAATACGATTTCCGCAACTCTGAGATATACCGCGTCAGCATTGCCAATGGACAAGTAGAAACGCTTACCGACCGAAATGGTCCGGATGAAGAACCCGCAATTTCTTCCGACGGCAGCCAGATTTTATACGTAGGGTTGGATGACCAAATGCAGACCTATCAGATAAGTAACGCCTACATTATGGATGCTGATGGCTCTAATAAAAAACAGATTCCGCTGGAGCTAGATCGCAGTGTTAGCAATCCAGTCTGGGCAGCGGACGGCAAGGGTTTCTATTTCCAGTACGATGATAAGGGAAACACCAAAATTGGCTACGCTACCCTGAACGGTAAATCTGAGGTGGTAACGGGTAATCTGGGCGGTACTTCTATTGGCCGTCCGTACGGAGGGGGTTCGTACAGTGTTGCCAATAACGGCACTATTGTGTTTACACATACTACCCCCTATCATCCTTCTGAGTTAGCGATGGTTACTAAAGGAAAAGAGGCTCAGCAGATGACGCAGCTTAACGAGGATTTACTGGATTATCGGCAGTTGGGAGAAGTAGAAGAAATCTGGTATAAATCTAGCGTAGACGATCGGGATGTGCAGGGCTGGATGATAAAGCCACCTACTTTTAATCCGAATAAGAAATATCCGCTGTTGGTAGAAAACCACGGTGGACCGATCTCAAACTATGGTGACCGTTTTTCTCCCGAATTGCAACTTATGGCGGCGGACGGATACGTAGTGTTTTACCCCAATCCGCGTGGTAGTACCAGCTACGGCGAAGAATTTGGCAACTTACTCTACCACAACTACCCGGGAGACGACTACCACGACGTGATGGACGGCGTAGATGCGATGATTGACCAAGGCTTCATTGCTGAAGACAGCCTATTTGTGACTGGCGGTAGTGCCGGAGGCATTATGACCGCCTGGATGATAGGGAAAAATAACCGCTTCCGAGCCGCTGCCGTGGTGAAACCCGTAATGAACTGGATCAGTAAAACCCTGACGGCGGACAACTACTACGGTTACGCTAACTCTCGCTTTCCCGGTCAACCTTGGGAGAATATAGAAACCTATATGAAGTTCTCTCCAGTGTCGTTAGTGGGCAATATTGAAACTCCTACGCTAGTAATGGTGGGCACTGCCGACCTGCGTACTCCGCTATCCGAAGCTAAACAGCTCTACCACGCCCTAAAAATTCGGCAAAAAGAAACTGCGCTGGTAGAAATTCCTGGAGCTTATCATCTCATTGCCAACCGCCCCAGCCAGTTAATTACCAAAGTCGATCATATCCTGGCTTGGTTTGAAAAGTATCGGGATTGAAGGTGAGAGCAGACTTCCTGTTAATAAAGCGATTTGCGTTTGTAACGTAATCAGTATGGTGAGTGTGAGTTCGATGGTATTGATGATAATAAAACCTTCAGCAAAATTACCAATGGAAATTTCGGTATTCGGTTAGCAAAGTCAGATCGTATATCGACTAATTTTAGAGCAGTGCCGCAAGGTACTCCTAAAGATATGACTGATATTTGTATCTACAGAGATACGAAATACTGGTTCTCAACCGCTGAAATTGTCGAAGAACGTATTTAGAATATAAATCCTATGTCAGAAAAACAAAAGATACGATGGGGCATTATCGGTTTAGGACAAATTGCCCGATCGTTTGCCGAAGACCTAAAACTTGTGCCCGAAGCGGAGCTGACTGCGGTAGCTTCTACCAGTGCATCCCGAGCTAGCGACTTTGCCCGAGAGTTTGAGTGTGAAAAGTCGTACTCCAGTTACAGCGAATTGTTCCAAGATCTGGATGTAGATGTAGTGTACGTGGCCACTATCCATACCACTCATTTCGAGCTGAGTATAGAAGCCATAGTCAATGGTAAACACGTGCTGTGCGAAAAACCGCTAGCGGTCAATAAAGAGCAGGCTACAAAAATGGTTCAGACAGCGAGGGAGCACCAAGTATTCTTTATGGAAGCCCTCTGGACTCGGTTCAATCCTTCAATTCTTAAAATCAAGGAACTGATTGAACAGGGCAGTATTGGTAAAATCAGATACATCAACGCCGATTTCACCTTCTATGCACTAGGAAATGACCCCAACTCGCGATTGTTAAATGTAGACTTAGCTGGTGGTTCACTGCTCGATGTGGGGGTGTACCCTATATTCTTAGCCTATTTGCTTTTAGGTATTCCCGATGAAGTCTTGGCGAAATCTCAGTTTCTCGAAACAGGGGCTGAAATACAGACTTCCATGATCTTCCAGTACGAAGGTGCCCAAGCCATTCTTTACAGTGGCATGGCAAGCCATACTGATTTCAAAGCCAAAATTTGTGGCGAAGAAGGAGAAATCTATATTGATCCGATGTGGTTCCAAACCCCAGGGTTCAAGCTAGTTCAAGAGGGAGAAACTCAATCTCATGACTTACCCACCATTGGTCAAGGGTATGCTCATGAAATAATGGAGGTGCACGAGTGCCTCAATACTAATAAAATTGAAAGCTCTAAGTGGAGCCACCAAAATTCTATTGAATTGATGGGAATCGTGGATGACATCAGGCGGAAGTCAGGCATCAAGTTTCCGTTCGATTCCTGAGATGCCTATAAGTTAGCATCACAAGCAGCTAATGCTCTGTAGGGTGGTGATAGCTAAAATCCACGAAGCAAAAGCAGAACCTATTAGGGAGATAGAGTACTTGTTATATCCAAGCGAGCTTCCGTAAGCTACCAGGCTGGTAATTGTGAGCTATTGCCCCTTTTGTTGTACAGCCTCTTTCAACTTATCTATCCGGTTTCCGGTCAGATTTTGAATGTTGGCGGTGATTTTCTCGATGGGCCAATCCCACCACTGAAGCTGGAGCAGCTCGCTGATTTCTTCTTCTTGAAACCTTTTTCTAATTTCTTTGGCTGGATTTCCCCCCACAATTGAGTAGGGTTCTACGTCTTTGGTTACAACCGATTTGGTGGCTATGATTGATCCATCGCCAATACTTACTCCGGGCATTATGGTAGCTCCAAATCCAATCCAAACATCGTTACCGATAGTAGTATTTCCCTTAGTGGGGTATTCTTTTCCGTTCATTGCCTCGGACCAATCGTCACCAAAGATAGCGAAAGGATACGTTGAGATTGCTTTGTTTAAGTGATTAGCCCCGTTCATAATGAACGTAACATCGGATGCTATCATACAGAACTTACCGATGATTAATTTATCGCCGGTAAAATCAAACAGGTACTTTACATTCTTTTCAAAGTTCTCTACTGATTCAAAATCATCGTAGTACGTATAGTCCCCAATAATAATGTTGGGGTTTTTGACTACATTTTTGAGGAAGCAAAGTCTATCGTAGTTCTCAAGTGGGAATGCCTTATTCTTATCCGGAATATTCATCTCATTATTTTCAATGACGAATAACGACAAATTATTATCATCGCACACCAATATCGTTAGAATAACAATGCTCTACTAGAACTAATTTATAGCAATAAAAAAATGAACAAGCAATAATAGGTATTTCTAGCCAGGGCTTTTTCGTAAAAACTTGCGATGCCGAAAGTGAACACTTCTGTTTGTTCATTTTTGTCTTGAAACAAAAACGAACCAAAAAATTCAAGAAAATTCAATGCTTCTCCGCACAAAGACTCTCGCACGCCCGCTGAATTTTCAGGCCAGCGCACTAAAATGCCGGAAATTTTATTCAAATTATTTTTATGAAAAGGCCGTGTAGCATTATGAGTTCTTTACAAAAGAGCTTTCATTGAAATAAATATCTACAGATAAATCAGAAAAAATTACCCCTCACTGTAACCTTTCTATTTTCCTGAAGTTTCCCCGTCCAAAAAGCTACCAAACTTGGATTCTTACTCTGACAATGCTCTGATGCTAAAGGTAAAAGCCGGGCAGCGCGATGCGATGGGCTTACTCTTTGAGCGTTACCACCGCCGATTGTTTGGCTACTACTATCAACTTTCGCAAGAGGCCGAACTAAGCGAGGATTTGGTGCAAAACACCTTTTACCGCATGTTGAAGTATGCCCATACCTACCAAGGAGAAGGGGAGTTCATTACCTGGATGTTTCATTTAGCCCGCAATGTGTGGGCTGATTATTATAAAAAACAGCAGCGATTACCTACGGAAGAAATGAATCAAGCAGTATCACTTTTAGTAGCCGAAGAAACTGAGACAGAAGGTCAGCTTACGCAACTTCGACGAGCAATTCAGCACCTTAAGCCCGAACGTAAAGAAGTACTGCTACTTAGTCGCTATCAGGGCTTGCGCTATCAGGAGATTGCCCAACTACTTAACTGCTCGGAAGCCAACGTGAAGGTGCGAGTTTTCCGGGCAATTCAGGATTTACGCAAGATTTTTCGCCAACTGGAACAGCAATTATGAAAGAACAGCACACACTATTGATTATGGATTACCTGGAAGGTCGTTGGGATGATCAGAAGGAGGCTCAACTCCAGCAGCTACTAGCCAGCGGAGAAATTAGCCAGGAAGAATTAGCCGATTGGCAAATGCTCTATCAGGAGAGCAGGCAACTACCTACGCCTGCTCCGTCTGGAAAATTGCGGGAGAATTTCTATACGATGCTCGGCAGTTGGGATCAGTCTCCAAGCCTAAGTTGGTGGCAGCGAATTCTTCAGCCGTTCAACACATCTATTCGGGTATCTCAGTTGGTTACGGCTGCTTTGCTATTATTTATTGGTATAGCGGTTGGCTTCTGGTTAAGCCCGACCCAACGCTACGAATCACAAATTGGGCAATTGTCTTCTGAAGTGCAGCAAATGCGCGAAGCTATGGTGCTTACTCTGCTGGAGCAGCCTTCAGCTATGCAACGCCTCAAAGCGGTAAGCATTAGCACTGATCTATCGTCTTCTACCGAAAAAATTCATCATGCCTTACTCCGTAACCTGAATGAAGACCCGCAGGTTAACGTCCGACTGGCCGCTCTGGAAGCACTACTCCCCTACGCTCACGATTCATTGGTGAGACAGGGATTGGTACAATCTATCGCCCAGCAAAATGACCCTCTGATGCAAATTGCCCTAGCGCAAATAATGGTTGAACTCCAGGAAAAACAGGCGGTAGACCCGCTGCTAGATTTACTAAAAAAGGAAAACCTAAACCAGGACGCTCAGCAAACCATTGAGCAAAGCCTGGAGATCCTCATCTAAATATCATTTGTTCTAACACTCACTCATTTAATTTTTATCCATGAAACTCATAACCCTGCTTACTATTATCATCAGTTCGGCAGCCTGGACAACAGCTCCTCCCTCTCATCAGGAGACAATTACCCGCAGTCTCCGGTTTTCAGAAGCCAGTGCTGACAATGAACTATGGCTGAAAAATATTCAGGGAGATGTTACTGTAGTTGGCTACGATGGTGAAACCGTAGAAATCAGCGTAGAAAAAACGATCGAGGCTCGGACTCAAGAACGCCTACAGCAAGGTATAGATGAGATACAACTGGCAGCCGAACTAGATAGCACCTTTATGCTGGTGTATATGGATGCTCCTTTCGTAGATGCTCGCCGTAAAGGTAACCATTTTCACTACCGTGCCGACCATCATCACAATGATTGGAATCAGCCTAAATACAACTACCGAATGGACTTTACGGTGCGCGTGCCGAAAACTATCAGCCTTAGAGTATCTACCATTAATGAAGGAACCGTTACAATTAAGAACGTACAGTCCCCGCGCATCGAGGCTCATAACGTGAATGGGGCTATTCAGGCAACTGACATTAGCGGACAAACTTCAGCGGTCACCGTAAATGGTGATGTGGATATTTCTTTCACGGAAGCTCCGGCTGAAGATAGCCGCTTCAAAACCATCAACGGAGACATTACGCTACTGATGCCGGAAAATCTATCGGCTGATGTATCCTTCAAAAGCATGAACGGCGACTTCTATACCAACTTTGAGCAGATTGATTATTTACCGGCTGAAGTTTCCTCAGCGAAGAAGAAAGGTCGTAAGCGAACTACCTACTGCATTGATCGCTCAACCAAAATACTCATTGGTCAGGGTGGCCCTGCTGTAGAAACCGAAACCCTCAACGGCGAAGTATATTTGAAACACAGCTAGTAAAAAGATATGAAATATGAGATGTGAAATATAAAAAGGTTAGAAGCACGAAGGTAGGAGTTGGAGGAAGGGAGTCAGGACAACCGAAGAAGAAAGAACAAATAATGCCTCTGTGGTGCAGTACAGTTGACAACAGGTAGTAAAAAGATGGAAATGCAAAGAAGCCGAAACTCACTTGTAACCTGAAACTTGTAATCTTTAAAAACTAATAACAACCAGCAATTTAACCATTCAACAATTGAGCAGTCAAAAATTAACCCATAAAACAATGAACGTTTTGCCTCACTTATCACGCGATATTATGAAATTGATTCGTATTATTTTGATTACCCTTATCGTCTACCTGATTGCTTTCGGGATGGCGAAAGCCCAAGATGAACTGCTAGCTATTCCGCTGAGTAATCCCGGACAGCCTGGAGAACTTCGAGTAGAACTAGTACGAGGTTCTATCTTCATTCGGGGATACGAGGGATCAGAAGTAGTTGTACAAACTGCTCCAACTGAAAGTAACTATGTCGACGACAACCAAGGTCGAGATGGTCTGCGGAAAATTAGTAGCGGGGGCAATATCTCAATGGAAGCTATTGAAGAAGATAATCGAGTTACGGTTCGATCTCGGGCCCCGGAAAGTTCTTTTGATTTTGATATTCAGGTGCCTCGCAACTTTTCAGTTAAAGCCAAGGCCATAAACGACGGTACAATATTCATTGAAAATATTAATGGAGAAGTAGAAGCAACTAATATCAATGATGATGTAGAGCTTCAGAATATTTCCGGTTCGGCTGTAGTGAGCACAGTGAACGGAGAAATAACAGTAGTATTTAACGAAGTAACACCCGACACGCCAATGTCATTCACTACTCTGAACGGAGATATCGAAGTTACTTTCCCGACCTCTACAGCTATGTTGGCAAAAATGAAAACGTTGAATGGAGAAATATTCACTGATTTTGATATGGATGTAAAAGCCAATAATAAGCGAGAAAGTTCTAATGACAGAGGGATTTACCGAGTGAAAATCGATAAGGAAATTATGGGAACTGTAAATGGAGGTGGTCCCGAAATCTATTTCAAAAGCCACAACGGCGATATTATCATTCGGAAAAAGTAAAGATAAACTTACTTTATTAAGGGGAGTCTTTGCAAAACTGCTCGGTTAGGTCTTCGTACTTTTTCACTACAGCAATGTAGTCTTCTGCCGTTTCAAACTGGAGCTTATTAGCTCGTACAAACTTTCTGAGTTCTTTCCGCTGATCGTCTAAAGCATCTAAATTAAAATCATGCGCTTGGCGGTTCTCTACGTCAACCAAGAACCACCGATAATCCATAATAAACTTCGTGGCTGAGGCCGCATTGGCTTGGTAGGCGTGGGCGTAGCTCATATTAACGTACTCGTAGCTTCTGGACATTGCCCCCCCTGGCCCCGGCACGTAATTCGTAATTTCGGCTACTATTGATCGGCTACCTAAAATAGCGTAAAAACAATCTTCGTACAATAACTCGGCGAACATAGGCCGATTGTTGATAAGGGGAAGAGAATAGTACGTATGGTCGGTATAGGTATCATGATTGTAAAAAGAAAAGCTTTCTATATCGTAAACGGTAAGAATACGAGTTAAATCGCCATCGGCAATTTTTACTAGTCCTTCGGGAACTAGTGGACTGTAGGACAGTCGACACAGAATGGTTCTTCCGTTCCAAAAGGTTATTTCCCCCTCGTACCACTGATCTACTACTTCGCTAAGGTGTTCCATGTTTTTAACCCGGAAACTCTTTAAAGCAGGTTTATCCTGACCATATAAAGAAGCAAAGGTAAAAACGATCAAAACAAATGTTGCATATGGTTTAATCCATTTTTGCAGGAAATATAATTTGGCAAGCTTCTCTTTCATACCGGATACTAACTATAGCTATCCGATAAATTTAAAGTATTATAATATTAATTAATATTTAAAAAGTGCAAATAAATCACAAATTGTATGATTACTCTATTTTAAAAAACTTGTTAAATGAAGTTCAGAAGGTCGTGACCAAATATTCTGGATGCTAGTAGTTCAGTATTTCTGTAGAGGAAATGATTTTTACTCCTGCCTCTGCCATTTCATCAATGGCTTTCTCAAAATCTTGGGGTTGTAAGTTAACCGCTCGGGTTGCTTCGGGAACAACCGTAGTATCAAAGCCCAACTTTTTGGCATCTAAAGCAGTAAACTTCACGCAGTAATCTGTAGCTAGTCCTACAACAACTACTCTATTTACGCCGTGCTCTTTTAAGTAATCACCCAGTCCGGTAGCTTTCCGGTGACCGTTATCAAAGAACCCACTGTAGCTATCAATTTCTGGGTCAGTCCCCTTGGGAAAAACCTTGGCTACCTTATCCATCTGTAAATCACTAGCGAATTCTACCCCGCTGCTACCCTGTACGCAATGGTTAGGCCAAAGTACCTGATCTAATCCATTTAGTTGAATAACATTGCCGATTTGTTTTCCCGGATGGTTCGCCGCAAAACTTTGGTGGTTCTCCGGATGGAAGTCTTGAGTAGCCACTACTAAATCAAAGTGAGATTGTAACTGATTAGCGATGGGAATTACCGCATCTCCGTCAGTAACAGCCAGGGCACCACCGGGCAAAAAGTCATGCTGAATATCAACTAAAATCAAGGCTTCCATTGGATAATAAAGGTCAAATAAGCAAAAAATGAATATTGCAGAAGATATTACACCTGTGGACAAAAGCCAATTGTTACCTCAAAAAAATAACGCTTTCCCACTACCTTGCTTTGTCTTCTGATGAGGTATCTCTTATGCAAAAGCTTCTATTTATACTATTCTTCTCATGGTTTACTACGGTAT
>CAKZPJ010000856.1 GCA_937138955.1 uncultured Flammeovirgaceae bacterium
AATACATCGCGGGGTGGAGCAGTTGGTAGCTCGTCGGGCTCATAACCCGAAGGTCACAGGTTCGAGTCCTGTCCCCGCTACTACAGAGCCGAGGCAATTTGCTTCGGCTTTTTTTGTTTCAATTACTAAATTGATATATCACAAATGAGTACCTTCTAAACTCTTTGCATCAGTCGGTGTTGAATCGGAAAAAGAAATAGATTTGATGAGTAATAGCACAGCGTAAAGGATTATGCTAATGCCGCTCATTTCAAACAACTCTTCAAAGATCACCTCTACCTTATGCAAAGTAGATCCTGACTGCAAAAATAGATAGCTGATAACCTCAAACCCTACCGCCCCCATCACAAATAAGAAAGCTCCTGCCAGAGCTATTTGTGTTTCATGACGAAAATGCTTCCAAAGCAGGCGGAAATAACGAAACGTAACTAGCCCTCCTACTAATCCTAAAAATGAATATACCGCGATCCAGGCCCCAGAATTGCCGTCGAACATCAACCAGTTTAAGTCAAGCTTTCGGGCAGCGATAGTTATTTTTTCGTGTATTGCCGCTCCTTCATCTATAGAAAGGAAGACAAAGAATAGGATTCCTAAGAGTAGAAATGATGAAGGCAGTTCCAGCTTTCTCTGATTGCTACTGTAGGCAATGTATAACAGAAGACTAACAATAAATAGCTGAACTGAAGAGAACCAAGCCGGAATTGATAAGTCTTGGTTTAGATCAAAAATCTTCCGAATTGAACCTAGCGGCAGATCGATCAATACTATATTAGTCACTACATAAAATGCAACTAGAATTAGTTCTAGGATAATCAGCCAGCGAAGAATCTTTTTAGCTTCTTGAAGTGTGTAATAAATCTCAAATTTCATAAAGATGTATGCGACAACATTATAAGCAACTATATTAATGCCGCCAGTTCTACTTATTATTTCCCAAACATTCCACCCAAACCACCTAGCAAGCCGCCGATACCAGAGTCGCTACCGAAGCCTAACTGCTCAATTAAATCTTTTTTGTCGCTCGCTTGCCCAGTTTCTTTAGCACTTATCTTATTCATAATGAACGGAATAGCAATGTTGGCAATTTGCTTAGCAATTCCTTCACCAATACCCAGCTTACTAGCTAAGTTGGCTACCAAGCTGCTCGTAATACTGCTAACAATTGGGTTGCTTGTGGTAGTGGGAGCATTTCCGTTAAAGAGATCCATCACCCCGTCAAAGTTTCCTTTCATCAGCTCGCCTTTTAGTCCGTCGACCACGGTATCTTTCGTAACGCCTACCGCCTCGTCAGTTTTTGCACTATCTAATTGAGTTTGCTCTTGAATCAATTTGCCTATGTGCTCTTTGCCCATATTAATAATATTGTCCAGCATCATACAGAATTTAAATTTTAATACTTTCAATTGATTACGTTCTATGAACTATCTACCTTCATATTAGTTACACATTATTAATAACCAAACTAATTTTTTACTTATGGGACTTATCGATTTCTTTAAAAATGCAGGCGACAAACTTTTTGGTCGAGAAACAGACGAAGAAAAGCAGGAGAAACTAGTTAAGCACGTGAAGTCGCTTGGCTTGCCGGTTGAAGGACTCTCAGTTAGTGTGGATGATGAAACTGTTACGGTGAGGGGAAAGGTAGATAGCGTAGAGCACTCCGAAAAGATTGCTTTAGCAGTTGGGAATGTGGAAGGAGTGAGTAAGGTTGATAACCAAATAGAGGTTGAAAAACCGGCTCCCCAAGCTACGTATCATACGGTTGAAAAAGGGGATTCACTTTCTAAGATTGCTAAAGAAGTATATGGTGACCCAATGAAGTATCCGGCAATTTTTGATGCGAACAAACCTATGCTGAAAGATCCGGATAAGATATATCCAGGACAGGTACTGCGGATTCCACCGAAAGAAACGTTAGCTTAATTTCAATAGCTACTGAAGGCGGTAACATCATATGTTACCGCTTTTTTATGCTCTGCCAATATCTTGCGTCAACTCAGTTAGAGAAGAAACAATAGCCAGCGGACTTTTGCTAACTACGGCTCCGCCTAGCATCACTACTTTGGCGGCAATACTGATAACTTTCTCTACCTTCTGAGTGCTCTGTAAAGCCTGATGCACTTCGTCTGTCACTTTATTCATTTCAGTGAGTTCGCTATCTACTTCCTTGAGTTTAAGCACCGACGACAAGGCTAGTAAATCATCCGAATAACGGTAAATAGAGCGTTGCAGTTGGCTCAACTTCTGATGTTGCGATTTGCTCAAGGTTTCCCAGTTACCTTCCCGGAACTGCCCCAGTGAGGTAACAATCCGAAAAAATTGCTTAGAAAGCTCTTTTACTTGCGGGGCGGTAAGGGCGGCCATACGTCAAAGGTTAAAATTTAGACAATACCTGCATTCGTTGCAATTGGCTAGTGTAGTGCGCTAAAGCATCAATAGCCGTTTGCTGTTGTAAACTCTTTCGCTGCTGGTAGACTGCTCTATGTCCTTCTCCTACTGTTTGTAAAGCTCCCACAAACTGCTGCAATCGCTGCTGCTGGGATTCATACTCCAGCACCTGATCCATGTACTCTTCGATTACCTGCTTTTTTTCCAGAAATGATTGGGCTGAATCCAGTAGTTCGCGAGAATAGGTGAAGGACATTTTCTGCTGACGATCAATGGATTCTACTAGTAAGTCAGTCAGCACAAATTGATACGCCTCCAGTAGCATTTGTACCGGGCCGTTTGCCCGAGCAATCAATTCCTGGGCTTTTTTCCGGTGGGTACGTTCAGTAAACCCGGTTAGGCTAAGCTGTGCTAACTCTTGGTACGCCGAAACCAAATCACCCTGCTCAGCTAGCCACGGGTGCGACTGCAACGCATTACCCAGCGGAGCCAATGAGGCAGAGGAATTTCCCGAGGCAACTAATTGATGTAATGCCAGCAGATAGTGGGTAAGTGCTTCGCGAATCTGTAAGAGCGTAGTATCAGCTTGCTGTTGTAGTTCACAGCCATCTTGAAAACTACGAGTAAGCTTTCCCTCCTGAAGCAGTAACATTCGTTGCCGTTGCTGGCAGGTTTGATAGAATGTTGGCTTCAATTGCGCGCCCTGGGCTAAGGTCTCAGTAGCTTCGGTTGTAAATTGCTGAACGTGAGCGAGTGAATAGCAGCCAGATACTGCTAAACTAAATAATATTACAAGCAGTCGCATAAAGTATACTTCGCTTTACTCAGCTTTAATAGAAGCGAATCCTGATTTATCGAAGTAGGTTCTTCGGGGTTCTCCTCGGTACTTTACCGCAGCGCCAAAACCGTTAGCTTCGGCCCGCAACCGTTCACTAGCATTTACTCGCACTACACCCGTACCGTTTACTTCTACGTCAGCATCTTGGCAAGTCAATTCAAAAGCATCAATTGTGCCCGTACCGTCGTTGACAATATTGATTTCTTCGGCGTTACCTGAGAGGTATATATTAGCCGTTCCCGCTGATTCAATATCTAGTGATGCAACATCTAATTTTAATTTCATCTTTCCCATTCCTTCTACTTGCAGACGAAACCGATCGGAACGAATAACATCTTCGGACGAAACCTGAACTAACCCCACAATTTCCAGACTACGTAGTGTAGAATAACCGACATACGCTTTAATCTTAGGAGCAATGTCAATCCAATCATTACGATCTTGCTCATAGGTAATGCGTAAAGTACGCCCCTGCACTTCAGTCCTAATCTGCCGCAAATCATCTTGTTCCGATGCTTCGAGTCGTAAGTGAGGACTACTATCTTGGTACAACACGACTTCACCTCGACCTACAAATTCTACCTTATCAAAGTTGGATAAATCTTCGTATGTTTCGTGCTGAGCCGATATGACATGCGAATAAAGTAAGCCAACCGACAAAGGAAGAGATAGTAGCAAGAAAAATGGGCGAGTATACATAAGGTTGCGTTTTTTCTTTAAATACGGAAATATGAAATATTCGTTCTCTTTTATTGCTGTGCT
>CAKZPJ010000857.1 GCA_937138955.1 uncultured Flammeovirgaceae bacterium
AGCTGATTTCCGGGAATTTGACCAGTTTAGAGTAGCGCAACAGAATGGGCGCTTGCCGTTCGTGTGGAGTGGTGCTTATAAGTCTATTCAAGGAGCGAATAATATTATTGCGAATTACGAGGCAGCGGTAGGCGATGAAGCTGTGATTCAGCAGATCGCAGGAGAAGCGTTCTTCCTTCGGGCTTATAATTACTTCTGGATTGTCCGCTTATGGGGTGAGGCACCATTAGTATTAGATACTCATATCTTTGATGAAGAAATTTTGTCCGTAGAATCCAGTTCGGTATCTGATCTTTACGATCAAATTATTGCTGATCTTACTATGGCTGAAGGCTTACTGAGCGATACCAAACCGTCCCCGGGTCGTGTTAACAAAGGAGCAGCTAAAGCAATTCTAGCCGAAGTTTATCTCAATATGGCAGGTTGGCCACTTAACGATGCCTCTAAGTATAGCCTAGCAGCTCAGACCGCGAAAGATGTAATCGATAATGCTGAAACCTACGGGTTTGGTCTGATGGATAATTTCGCTGATTTATGGATGGCTGAAAACGGTGGAAACTCGGAAGAAGTATTCGCACTTCACTATTGGGCAGGTGCCTGGTGGAATGGAAATGCGGTTTACGGTAGCCCCGCTCGCCCTAGTGATGAAGGTGGTTGGGATGATTACTTTTCAGAAATTACTTTCTTCGAAACATTTCCAGAAAGCGTAAGAAAAGACGTTACGTTTATGACTGAATTGGATGATGGTACTCCCTGGCAGCAATTCGCAACCAAACGTCCGTACTATAAAAAGCTACAAGGTCCTGAAAATAATTGGTTAAATGCTATAGCATTACCATTAGAAAGATTCGCGGAGCTTTATTTGATTTACGCTGAAGCACAAGTGATGGCTACTGGTGACCCTTCTGATCCATTAGCATTAGAAGCAATTAATAAGATAGTTCGTCGGGCTAATGGACTACCATTAGACGTAGCAGCGCCATCAGTAGATTTAACATCGGCTACGCAAGAAGATATTGTTCAAGAAAAAGCCTGGGAGTTTGCGGGAGAGTACAGTCGGTGGTTTGATTTAGTGAGACTACAAATGGTAGAAGAGGTTGTAGCTCAAAAACATCCTGATGACCTTCAGCCTTTAGGCGAGATTCAGTATTATGTACCTTTACCGGCTAGTGAAACGTTAGCAAATCCTAACCTAAAAAACTAGCTAGTCTTTATACCAAAGCATATATTTTGAAGAACAGTTATCCTTATTAAGGGTGACTGTTTTTTTTGCTTATTTCCTCGGTTTCAATGCTGTCTTTTGAAGTTGCTGCTAACGATAGCAAAATTATTTATGACAACTCGAGAGAAATACGCAACCTCTCACAAACTTAATCGTTATTGTATATACAACAATTGTATGTAACTTAAAAACTTTATTATGACTTATCAGGAAAAAGCCCAAGACTTGTACAACATGATCAACTCTGGTCAGCTATTAGATGCTTTTGATAAATACTACCACGATGATGTAGTAATGATAGAAGCCACCGGCGACAAGCGAGAGGGAAAAAGTGCTAACCGGCAGTACGAAGAGAAGTTCTTGTCTAGTATTAAAGAATTCCACGGAGCAGGAGTTGGTGCCATTGCCTCTAATGAAGAAGATAAAACTACTTCAGTTGAATCTTGGATGGATGTTACTTTTCAGGACGGAAATCGGGTAAAGCTAGAGCAGGTAGCAGTTCAACACTGGGACTATGATCAAATTGTAAATGAGCGTTTTTACTACAATCCTGGAAACTAACAGTATTATTAAGTACTGAATCTCCAGAACTAACGGGCATCATATAACTGATGCCTTTTTTTGTGCATCAGGAAATAAATCACTTAACACCGTTCGTGCTGCGTGGTAGCCGCACATGCCGTGTACACCGCCGCCGGGTGGGGTAGAAGAAGAGCACAGATATACTCCTTTTTTGGCCGTTCGATAGGGGGTTAAGCTAAATGTTGGCCGGGTAAATATTTGGTCAATAGATTGAGCACCCCCGTTGATATCACCTCCAATGTAATTAGGATTATATTGATTCACTTGTCGGGTATGCATAGTGTGCTTACCAAGAATAGTATCGCGAAAACCGGGGGCAAACCGTTCTACTTGCTCTTCAATTACTTCAGTCATGTCTTGTAGCGAGTAGCGAGGTACGTGGCAGTAGGCCCAGGCGGTATGTTTTCCGGCGGGCGCACGGGTAGGATCAAATGGGCTTTGGTGAACCAGCAATACGTAAGGATGCTTGTTGTGTATTTTATTCCAAGCATCTCGTTCCGATAAAGCAATCTCTTCAATTGTTCCTCCCAAATGGATCGTTGACGCTTGATTTGCCTTTGCATTTTTAAAGGGAATAGGATCGCTTAAAGCCCAATCTACTTTAAAAATACCCGGTCCATATTGAAACCGCTTTAATTGATTACGATAGTTGGTGGGAAGTGCCAACCCTTCAATTTCTAATAGTTGCCAAGGAGTAATATTCCATAAAGTAGCTTGGCTCGGGGGAAGGTCAGCAATAGAACGCACCTCACAGTCAGTTTGTATTTCTCCACCCAGCGATTGAAAGTAGGATGCTAATGCATCAGTGATTGATTGAGCACCTCCTACCGGGAATGGCCAGCCAACCACGTGACCTAAAGCACCTAAAACCAAGCCAACCGCCGAAGTAGAAATTTTTTCTAATGGAAGTATTGAGTGAGCGGCCAACCCAGCAAAAAAACCTTTGGCTTCGGAAG
>CAKZPJ010000858.1 GCA_937138955.1 uncultured Flammeovirgaceae bacterium
GATATTCAGTATATCAGTGATTTGGAGCAACAGCCCGATGGCACGTTTGTTGGAGTAATTACTATATACCAGCGGTTTGAAGGTACTTCAGATGATGGGCTGGAATACAAAGACACCACTAAAAAAGATATTACTGTTTTTGTTCAGAAAAAAGAAACGCAGATCGGAGGACGTATTATTGATTTCTGGGATGTATTGCTGGGAGATATACGGGTTTCCGAAACCACCACATAATAATATTAATGCATAACAGCAAAAAGTTTTTAGTAAGACTACCGGAGGCCAGATGCCGAAACGTAGTCTTTTTTATCGTTTATACAGTAGGTATATTATTATCCAGTAGTCCTGGAATCTTCGCGCAGGGTATTGGTGAATATTTGGGTGGCGAAGATGTGTTATACGCCGAAACCAAACAGGTGAACCAGTTCTTTCGGCGATTTAATGGTGAAGAAGATATTGAGGGTAAACGCTACTACAACGGGGATAAGGGATACCGTAACCCTAAGCTACGCCAGAAATACCTAGAAAATTTGTTCGACAACCAAAATAAAGGCATGTCGGCTGCCGAGAAACAGGCATTCATCAAAACAGTTAATAATTCTTCTAGCCCCACCTTCTTAGACTTTCACGGCGGGCAGTGGTTTGCTGAAGTAAAAGCTCAGTTTAATTACAAAGGCAAGCGGCAAGAAGCCACCTTGTTCTTACGGCTGCAAGAGGAAAAAGTGGGCTCTAAGTGGATTCTAACGAAAGCATATTTTCCTCCTTTTGCTAAACTGTTCGATAGCGATACTACCGGGGGGATGCCCTTTTTGCATCCGATGAGTCATGAGTTAGATTTTATGAACCTTCGCAAGGTATTTCAGGATAATAAAGAAAAAGTAGACCAGTTTTTAGCGCGGGGCTACCAACCAGATCATCTTTCTATCTTGCTCTACGAAATTAAAAACTCTAACTTACGCTTTGAAACGGTTAACAACGTTAAGTTTCACTTCTTTCAAGTAGATGGTTGGTACTTTCAGTTAGCCAAGTTTAATCGGCCCGGTTATAATCGTGGCTGGCTCATTGCCGATTTGTCGGAAGCAACACCCCAGGAAAAAGAGCTATTGACCAAGTACATTTTTTACGAAAATGAATAAGCGATTTACCGCTACCCTACTGTCACTCTGGCTAAGTATAGTTGTTTGCCCAATCCTCGTAGCGCAATCAACCGGAGATGAGCTTTCTCCTGAAGCGATTGCTGAATACCAAGAGCAATCGAAAGAACTAGTCTCTTTTTTGGAGTACATGATGAACTTTCTGGGTAATCCTGAAGCGACCACTCAGCAGAAAGAGACAATCATCACCCAAAGTTATTCAAAGGCTTTTCGTGATGAGGATGTGCAGGTGGAAGATGATTTAGAGGAAGATCGTAGTGTAGTTACCAATAAAAACGTGCAGGCTTACCTGAAAGATATTGACTTTTTCTTTGAAGAGGCAACATTTGATTTGAGTGTAGATGATGTAAGCTACTACGTGAACAATGGTAAGAAATTCTTCCGAGTAACGCTAAGTCGTAATCTACAAGGCACCACGGTAGACGGTGATACGGTGAATGCTAACCAGATACGCTACGTAGAGATTAACCTGAATGAATCGGCAAAAGACCTGAAGATTGCCAGTATCTACACTACCAAACTCAGCGAGCGAGAAGAGCTAGCCAACTGGTGGTCGGATGTGTCTGCGCCTTGGCAGAAATTTTTTAAAGCTCAGGTAGGCGCCCAAGATTGGGACTCAGCCAATTACCGAATGCTGCGAGAAATTGTAAGACTGGATGAGATTGATATCTCGGGTAATCAGGCGGTATATAATCTAGAGCCACTGGGAAAACTGATTGATCTACGCTATTTAGATATTTCGGATACTCAACTAGGTGATCTCTACCCCCTGCGGAATCTTACCAAGCTAGAAGTACTCAACTGTAGTAAAACCTTGGTGTCCGATTTGTCTCCGCTCAAATACGCCACCAGTCTGCGCGAGATCAACTGTGAGTATACTCGTGTTGATGACTTAGAGGTATTAACTAACTTTAGCAAACTAGAGAAACTATACTGTAGCCATACGTACGTACATCAGCTACCTGCGCTCAAGAGTTTGGAAGATCTACGCTGCGCCAGCACAGCTATCACCAATATAGAGTCGCTGACCGCTATGACCAGTCTGGTCTATCTGGATGCATCGGAAACGAGTATCAGCGATTTGCAACCCGTAGCCAGTACGGCCAGTGTTACTTGGCTTAATCTGGAAAATACCCCAGTTACAAACTTGGAGCCATTAAAGGCACTGATTAATCTGGAAACCCTCGTCATCAATAATACTCCTGTTGCCGACTTAGAATCGTTAAATGGTCTGCCTAAGTTGCAAAAAGTATACTGTGATAACACTCCGATCAAAAAGCCGGAGGCCAACCGTTTTATGGCGATTAATCCTCAGGTACTGGTTATTTACGCCTCAGAGCAGATGCTGGACTGGTGGCAGGCACTAAACCCCGACTGGCAGCAGATTTTTGGAAAATACGTATCGCTAGACACTATCAACAAAGAGAACTTAGCTCAAGTAGCCAACTTAGCTGAGATTGACATTAGTGATCACTCTTCTGTTCAGACGTTAGAGCCACTGGCAGCACTGACTAACCTTAAAACGCTCAATTGTACAAATACCCGTATTAGAGACTTGACGCCTTTAGAAGGCATGGTAAACTTGGAGCAACTCAACTTGGCAGGTACTAAAGTAGACAGCATTGGAGCGTTAAGTAGTGCTCGAAATCTCAAAATATTAAATTTTGATCAAACCCAAGTTCGTAGCCTATTACCGCTTAACAACATATCGGGCATTCAGCGACTCAGTTGCGAAAATACGCCCATTGAGCCAGATAAAATCCGGCAGTTTATCCGAGAACATCCCGAGACTATCGTTATCTACAAAACTGAACAGCTAAGTCTGTGGTGGAACGCTCTTCCTCCCGCTTGGAAAAAAGAATTGCAGGAACAGGTAGTCGTAGGGGATGTTCCTGATCGGGAGCAGTTACACGAACTGGCTTTCTTAAATTCGCTCACGATCGAAGACAATAGTCAGATTAATTCTTTAGCACCGCTTCAAGAGTTTGTTAGATTAACCGAGCTGACGCTAACGGGCACTCGAGTAGCTGACTTGTCACCTTTAAGCGATATGTATACGCTTCGGGCGTTGATTTGTGCTCGCAACCCTATTCGTAGCCTGGAGCCACTATCTCCGCTTACTGATCTGGTTTATCTGGACTTCCAGAATACCCCCGTAGAAGATTTGCGCCCACTTCGGGATATGATATCGCTAGAAACATTAAAGTGCTCAGGAACGCAAGTTGACAAACTGAAGCCCCTCTCTTCACTAATTAACCTACGTCAGTTGGAGTGCTATAATACTGATGTAAAGAAACTGAAGCGTCTTCGCGATTTGAACCAATTGGAAATGCTACGTTGCTATAACACCCGTATTTCTGATCGAGAAGTGCGTAAATTTCGCCAAGCTCACCCTGACTGTGAAGTAGTACATTACTAGCTCACTTTAAGTGAACTCACTCATTCTCCAGCCATCCCGATCCTCTGCCAAATGAGAAACCATTAAGCCAAGAAAGATAGAACATATTTGGAGCTAGAAAATACGGCGTAGTAAAGTTTATCCTTAAATTAAGTATAGTATAGTATTCCCGGATGAGGCTTCGGTGAACAGTGCATACGAGCTATAAATAGGTGCTGATTAATAGCAGGAAGACAGAAATCCCGTATATTAACCGGCGATGAATAACCTAACAAGTAGAATAATAGCTAGCATACTCTGGCTGATAATAATACCCTGTCCAATCAATCTAGCGCATGCCGACTCCATTAACTACGATCTGTCCGCCTACCGCCCTCAGCCTGGACTTACCGCTGAGGTAGAAAACGAAATACTGACCGTCATTTGGCTGGGCGACCGCAATATTGAACTACGGCTACAATTTGTCATCAATCAGGGAGTGCCGACTATACACGAGCTAGCCACTCGCTCCGAGGGTGAATCTTGGCGAGTATTAGCTACTGATCTGGCTCCGGAGTTCCGGGTGGTATCAGGTGTACGGCGGGTTACTCAGCAACAAACTGAACCATTAGAACGATTGGGGGTGCCACTTACTGTGGAGAAACTGAACGAAATTAAGTGGGATGCCTTTTGGGATGCTCCACTCTACGTTTCGGATGAACCTCCGCGTTCGCACGAGTCATCTATTCCGGCCGCCAAGCCCTTCGCCAATCACCCCGGCATGCCCCGTAAGCCGGAAGAAATCCGTCGGGACACAGCTCAATACCAAGCTACTGAATGTAAGGTGCAAACCAATGGGGCTCGGATTGAAATCACGTTTCCAGGGGCAGAAGCCGGTGTCTTTTCCGGCTACTTGCAGTACGATATATTCAAAGGCAGTAACCTGATTCGGCAGATGCTAGTTGCCAAAACCGATCATCCTTCCGCTGCTTTCAAGTACGATACTGGACTTAAGAATTTGCCAACTCAATCTTCGTCAAAAGTAATGTGGCGCGATTTGGTGCATCGCTGGCAGGAGTATCAGTTGGGTGCCCCAGCAACTGACCAAGCGACTATTGTACGTAGCAGCAATCGGTTGATGGCCGCTGAACTAGCTAATGGAGCTATAGCCGCTTTTCCGCCCCCACATAGTTTTTACTGGGCGCGAGAAACCGAACAAAATCTGGGATATGGCTGGTATCGTAAAGATAGTTCCAACTCATTTTCATTTGGTATCCGTCAGGCGGAAGGGGAAGAAGACCCGGAATTCTACCACAACTTTGCGCTGTACAACGCTCGCCCCGGTACTTGGCAGCGGATGCCACTATTTCTGTACGTCAGTCCCGAAGACGGGCAGGATGCTATTAATCAGGCACTAGCATTTACCAACGGTGACGGCTTTCGTCCGCTACCCGGTTATAAGGTAATGGGACATCACTACCACGTAGGGCTGGTACCCCGACTTCAGGAGAAGGGTGGTTTTGACCAGCGCATAAATGATATTACCACCATGAAGGGCATCGGGGTAGACATTTATGGGGTAATTGACGGAGAACGCGGGCCGGGTCGTCACGATAAAGGCGAAAAATATCTGGCGGGGTTAGCGAACTACTACGAGGCCGCCCGCCGTCAATCCGATAAGAATTTTCTAGTAATGCCCAGCGATGAGAACAGCACCGGCGGGCGACGACCTTTTATCGGTGGGCACTACGACATTATTCCTTCCAAGCCCATCTACTGGCGGCCGCAACGGCTAGAAGGTCAACCATTGTCCGAGCCTCACCCCAAGTACGGAACGGTCTATAATCTGGGTGAACCGATGGATATGATGCAGATGGCCGAACGAGAAAACGTACTGATCTCTATGCCGCATCCGCGAGCGAAGCGCTCTACTGGCTTTTTAGAAGCAATTAAAGACGAGCCACAGTTTCTGCACCCGCACTATTTTGGCTTGGGCTACCGCTGGGGTATGGGTATTGACGCATCGGAAACCCGGCTGGGCGAATACCGCTTTCAAACTCTCTGGGACGAAGCCAACAACTGGATGGCCGCTCGCGACCTACCTCCCAAGTTTGCTATCGCTATTTCCGAATCTCGCTCAGATTTGGGTCACCGGGGCAAACCACCCTACGACGATAGCTACGGTATGTCACCGGTCAATTACCTGAAACTTGATTCGGTACCGTCGGTAGACGATATGAGTTCGATTATTAACACGCTGAAGCGAGGCGACTATTTTGTTACCTCGGGTGAGGTACTTATTCCTTCTTACGAAGTACAGGGCAGCGGCAACCAGCGAACCATCGTAGCCGAAGTGGAATGGACCTTTCCGCTGGAAATGGTAGAACTCGTGTGGGGCGACGGGGAAACCACCGACCGGCAGATTATCTCCACGACTGATTTACCTCCTTTTGGCAAAAAGCGGTTTGAAATACCTTTTAATACTCAGGGGAAAAAGTGGGTGCGTTTCGCTGCTTGGGATGTAGCTACTAATGGAGCTATGGTGCAACCAATCCTTTTAGTCAATTAGCAATGAACAGTGAACGATGAGCAATTGGATGTAACCTTCTGATTGGAGAAGCATATCTTCCTAATTGCACATTGCACATTGCACATTGCACATTGCACATTGCACATTGCACATTGCACATTGCA
>CAKZPJ010000859.1 GCA_937138955.1 uncultured Flammeovirgaceae bacterium
TACTATAGGAAGGATCTACCTCCAGGTGAAGAACGCCTAGCTCCTGCAGTACGGAAGTGATTTTTTCTCGGTCGCGATGGTAGGTTAGCAGGCTTATTTTTTTAAAATTGGCTTTCATGCGGTCCTCCGAGCTTTGATTTTTTTTACAATGTGTTGGGCCGCTTTGGCAATGTTCTCCTTGTCTTCTAAAAAACGCTTAATTTTCCGGATAGCTTCTTCGTAGGCTGGTATCTGCACCTTTTCGTAAAGGTTTACCTTTTGAGTCATCTTCTTGCGGGCCGCACTTAGTAGCTCCCGCTGTTGATTTTTGGTGTCGATCTTCACATCGATGGCTAGGGCGCGTTGCATAATCTGCACCCCGGCGGGCACCCAGGCTGGGTAGTGCCACCAGGCAATATCGGCTACCCGGAATGTAACCTCTTCTACTTCGGGTACTCGCACCCCGACTACTTTCTTTTCGTAAACCCCCGAATCTTTCATGGTAACGATGGGTGGGAACTCTTTCCAGTACGGTTCAAAGGCCTCTAATTCCTGCCGAATTTGGGCCCGTTCGTTCATTAATTCCTCCAGCGCCTGGGCCGCCTTTTTCTCTTGCTGTCTTAAAACAGTCTCCTTGTTTTTTAGTATAGGCAAAGCCTTTTCCCGGATAGCCAACTGCCGGGTGAAGTCTTGAATAGCAGATTTGTTGTACTGAAATTTCATATCGGCTACATTTCAGACGTCAGTTCGGCTGGTTGTGCTTGGGGTTTCCAGTACTTTTCCATGAATTGTTCTTTGATGCCTACCTCATATTTCTCGAAGTACTTGGCCATCAGGTACCAACCGGTATCCAGCATCTCATCAATGGGAATGTTAATGTCAATGGCTAATAGTCGCGTCGCGTATTCTTTGGCGAAAGCCAGACACTTCCGATCGTATTCGTTGAGGTCGAAACCATTTTCTCGTTTCGTTTTGGCTTCCACAGCATCGGCGTAAAGTCGGATAAGAGCATTCATCACCTGCGGATGATCCTCACGGGTTTTTTTGCCAATTACGTTTTGCTTAAGTCGGGATAAACTACGGAAAGGGTCAACGATTACCTTTCCAATATCCGTATTATGTTTTAAAAATAACTGACCCTCAGTAATATAGCCAGTATTGTCGGGAATGGCGTGAGTTATATCACCCTCGTTTAGGGTGGTTACCGCTACAATAGTGATTGATCCGCCGTGAACGAATTGCACCGACTTCTCGTAGATACCCGCTAAATCACTGTAGAGCGAGCCCGGCATAGAATCTTTAGAAGGGATCTGATCCATTTTGTTGGCTACGATAGCCAGGGCATCAGCGTAGAGCGTCATGTCAGTAAGAAGAACCAAGACATTTTGATGCTGATCGTTGGCGAAGTACTCCGTCGCAGTACAAGCCATGTCAGGAATAAGTAACCGTTCTAA
>CAKZPJ010000860.1 GCA_937138955.1 uncultured Flammeovirgaceae bacterium
ACTGGCTTTCCATAGTAGCCAATAAGGATGGTTGCACGTTCTGAATGGTCCAGAAGAATACCCCGTCTTCGTTTTGCATCTGAATAAGTCCCACTGCTGGCTCATCTTTCAACGGAATACCGGTGTACGGATTATTTTCGGTGTAGAGGTAAGTTAGCCAGTTCTTATAGGCTTCCTGATAACGTTCATTGAAGAATAGCAGCGCCCAAGGTTTTATGTCGGTACCCGAATAATCGCCTACTTCCCAAGCGTTAGGAATTTGATCAACGAACGTAGGCCAATACGGACTAATAGTAGAGTAGATTCCTTCTTCCTTCATTACTGCTACCATCCGCCAGATGGCATCTATTTCTTCAGTATTCGGTCGATTGATATCATTGGTTATTGAATGTATTTCACCGTGGAAGCGCGTCATGTTTACGCCTCGTTTAGCCAAAAATTTAGCAAAGTACTGAGCGTCTCCATCGGATAAATCCCGCACCAAGTTTCCCCCTCCTGAAGCCCAAAAGCGAATTTCGCCTCCATTTTCAGTAACAAACCCTTCCCCGTCGGCACTTAACTGCACGAATCCATTTTCACCGGCCACATCTTCGTTCAGATAGCTTAGATCAAGTAGCGCATTATCGAAAAAATCGTCAATTTCTGGCTCGAATTCCCAACCGTCTTGAGGGCTTTGGGCGTAGACACCTAGCGTAAAAATGCTGCAAATGAAGGTTAACACGCGTTGAGGCATATCACATATCGTAAGTTACTTACAAAAAAGCCACCAAGGATAAATCCTCAGTGGCCTTTCGTAATTCATAATTTAAGTTAGTAGCCAGGGTTGTTCTCAGTAATAGCACTGTTCCGGTCAACCTCTTGCTGGGGTATTGGGAATACTAAATGCTGATCTACATTAAACTGTACCGGAGAAGCTAGAAATGTACTGAAGTTCTCGTCGCTACCATCCCAACCCGCTAGGCTCATATCACCGGAGGCGTGCCAGCGTTTTAAGTCCCACCAGCGTTGCCCTTCTCCGGCCAATTCAACAAAGCGTTCGTTCATAACCCACTCCATAATCACCGTTGGGTCACTTTCAGACGTGGCGTAGTTGGTCGGAACTGTACCATTGCCAAACCCTGAAGCAGCTCCCCACTCCCGAGCCCGAGTCCGCACATCGTTGATATGACCAATTGCTGCTGCGGTATTGCCAGATTTTAGAGCAGCCTCAGCAGCAATTAATTTTAGATCAGCATAACGCAATACTCGTTCGTTATTAGCTGACCCACCATGGAAACCAGTAATTTCATTTACTCCTTCCGGTAAATTATATTTCTGAAATATTCTACCGTCAAACCCATCGTCGTCGCTCAAGAAAACTTGCAGCCGGGGGTCATCACCAAAACCATTTAGTAGCTTATCGGTAATTAGGAAACGGGTTGCTGCTGATGGGTTAAACGCACCGGGGTCGCCAGGTTCCATCATGTATCCCCGGTATACGCTCATGTTCTCTACTCCCCGCCAGGCTCCATCGTTATGAAGAACCAAATTATTGTTACCACTTTGGGCAGTAGTAGCCTGCACTTCAAATAGTGATTCGGCATTGTTTTCGGTATAGGAGCTAAAATTATCAATGAAGTTGGGTACCAAAGTAGCCGTAATACTATTGAATATTGTTAGTGCTTCAGCATAATCAGCATCACTTCCGGTATAGTTAGCGCGCATGACTAAAGCCTTAGCTAAAAGTCCTCTAGCTGAGTTTTTGGTAGCTCGACCGGCGTATATACCGTCCCAACTTTCGGGAAGTATGTCTATCGCCATCCGGGCATCGTCTATCACTTGATTCAGAACTTCTTGCGAGTCGCTCTTAGGAACGTTGGTTTCAGCTCGGTCTTGTATTCTTTCGATTACAATAGGAACGTTCCCGTAGACATTGAACAGATTATAGTAGGCATAGGCTCTCAGGAAAAGCCCTTCGCCCTCCATTTGCCGTATTTCTTCGGCCCCCTCAAAATTAGCAAAGTCTACTGTACGTACTTTATCGATAGTGACATTGGCTCTACCAATCATCTTATAGGAAGCCTCGTATACAAACCGTATCTGGGTATTGGTAGGATTTAGGGAACCATCGAACAGCTCTACCGCAGTTCTTGCCCCTTGAGATTCGGTCAGATCATCTCCCGGAAGCAACCAAGTAGCCGTCACCCAGCCGTTAAAGTTAAACGATGGGGCAGCGAAGTGATAGTAATCGTATATCGCTGCATACGCACTTGCTACGTTTTGCCTAAATTCTACAGCATTGCTAAAAAAGGTTTGCTCAGTAGGTCCTAGTGGAGGTTCATCGACTAGGTCTGGGGTGCAACTTGCAAAGGTAGCGACCAAAGCTATCAGTATTGTTTTTATATATATTTTCATGTTGTGTCAAATTTATTACCGTTGATTAAAATCGCACGTTTAAGCCTACATTATATGAGCGGGGCAGTGGAAACTCATCGTTCACCGGGTCAATACCTGTCCAGTTGAACATGTAAATGTTATTTTGCCCGCCCACATACACTCTCAATGATTGTACAGTGTTGTTGAGAGCATCCAGCACCGAGCTAGGTAAAGTGTAGCCTAATTGCCAGGTGTTTAGACGGAAGAAACCCGCATTTTCTACCCAGCGGGTAGAGAAGCGATTATTATTCGCCGGATCGCCTACTACCGCCCGGGGCATATCGGTAGTGGTGTTTTGTGGTGTCCACCGGTTTAATGTGGAAGCAAAGAAGTTACCTCCGGCTCCGGACATACCTTCAAACCGGCGACGCACATCGTTTACTTTTTGCACGTCGCCCTCTCCGTAGAAATTCATAGAAATATCAATTCCTTTCCAGCCGGCAGTCAGGTTTACACCGTAGGTATAACTAGGTATAGTTTTACCAATTTCAGTGCGGTCGAAGCTATTAATTAACCCATCGGGAGTAGTACTATAAAATTGCTCCTCTTCAGTAGGGTTGCCTCCAACATCTTGGAAGAATAGGTCGCCAGGGGCTACAAAATCCTCATTCCCGATGGTTTGATCTTCTAGCCCTTCAAAGTAGGCATCAATTTCCGCTTGGCTTTGGAAAACACCGCCTACTTTATAACCCCAGAGATGGCCCACAGATCTCCCCTCTTCTACTCTCCCAAACTCGTCGGTTTCTATAGGTTGGTCATCAAACAGGTTGGTTACTTCGTTTTGAAGGAAACTAACATTTCCTGATATGCCGTAAGTAAAGTCCCCAACCCGATTATTAAAGCCTAGTTGAATATCTACTCCACGGTTTTCTAGCTGCCCAATATTGAATAGAGGGTTTAACGTACCTACTGAATACGGCAAATTTACTCGCTGCAAAATGCCATCCGTCTCACGGTTGTACCACTCAACGGTAAGATTGAACTTGTTATTAAACATAAGAGCGTCAAAACCAATGTAAGTAGTGGTTACTACCTCCCAGGTTAAGTTAGGATTGGGGAAGTCAGCCAC
>CAKZPJ010000861.1 GCA_937138955.1 uncultured Flammeovirgaceae bacterium
GATTTTTTTAAACAGACGACTGAAATAGTCAACGTGAAGATGGCTCATCTCAGATAACTCTTCAACACTCAGCGGTTCATGCAAATGTTCATTGATGTACCGAATTGCCTTGGTCAGACGTTGGTACGATTGTACTTTATCTACTTCCTTCGGATTAGTTTCTTGAAAAAATCGTGAGAGTAGTTGTAACAAAATTCCGTTTGTCTCAACCAATTTAGATGAAGAATGCGGTAGAAGCGTATTCTGTTGACTAAAGCTTAATAAGGAAGCACGATTATCATACTGTTTCGGATGGTTTCTTGCTAACTGCTGATTGGGATTAATTTCCAGAAGTCGCTTCATCAGCATAGTATCTAGATCCAAAGCAGGTAGTTCATAATGAAACGAATTCATCTGATACATACTTAAGCCACCATCCATTTCTTCTAAGAAATGAACATAATATTGCTCCATGTATTCGTTGCACTGGTACTGACTGTAAGTAAAACTCGGAATTAAATACAGGTGACCCGGTTTTAGTGTGAAGATGCGATCGTGGTGTAGTACCTGAGCTTCTCCGGCGGTAACAAGATATAACCTACTGAACGGGCTGATGATATTGCGATAGTTCCACTGTTTATCTAATTGTATCTGCTCTATGTTCAGCAGTGTAAGCCTCAGTGACTTTAGGGTATTATGCATATTACTGTGCTCCGCATATTTGCCAAAACTTACGAAACAAATTTCGGTTTTAGAAAGTAAAAGTCGGATTTGTACAAGATGTTGTCCGATTTGCGTAACTATTTTTAAGATGATTATCTTTAATATTGTAAGTAAACTCAGTAATCTCACTATATGAATCTTAAGACTGTTTGGCTTGCTTTAGGAGTATTTTTAGTGCTGTTAGGCTGCGGGGTAGATAAGCCAGTAGAGGTTACTCAAGCGGAGAAGTCGTTACCGGACAATGTTGACTTTAATTTACACGTTAAACCCATCCTATCGGACAAGTGCTATTTTTGTCATGGACCTGACTTAGCCAACCAAAAAGCTGGACTACGGCTGGACACTCCCGAAGGAGCATTTGCAGCACTGGAAGAAAGTGGTAACACCGCTATTGTCCCCGGTAAGGCTCACCGTAGTGAGTTAGTTCACCGAATTCTTTCGGAAGATAAGGAAGAGCAAATGCCGCCTCCCGAGTCCAACGTAAACCTAACTGCTCACGAAAAAGCAGTACTAATTCGGTGGATTGAAGAAGGAGCCGAGTACAAAAAGCACTGGGCATTCATTCCCCCTGAGAGTCTTGAAATTCCCGAAGTAGCTCATCAAGGCCGGATAGTAAATGAAATTGATAACTTCATCTTTCGCACCTTAGAGAGAAACCATTTAGAACCCCAAGCCGAAGCCGATAAAGAAACCCTTATCCGACGAGCAACTTTTGATCTGACCGGACTGCCCCCTTCGCTAGAAGAAATAGACGCCTTCTTAGCTGATACCTCCGAGGATGCTTACGAAAAAGTAGTTGACCGACTATTGACTTCACCTCACTATGGAGAGAAGATGGCTACTGATTGGATGGATGCCTCTCGCTACGCCGATACTCATGGGTACTCAGTAGACCGCTACCGCCCCATGTGGCCCTGGCGCGACTGGGTAATTAAATCGTTTAATGAAAATAAACCTTTCAACCAGTTTGTCACTTGGCAATTGGCGGGAGATCTGATGCCCGAACCCACCAAGGAACAAATTTTGGCGACGGCCTTTAATCGGAACCATGCCCAGAATATGGAAGGTGGTATCGTCAATGAAGAGTACCGAATAGAATACGTAGCCGACCGTACCAATACATTGGGAAAATCGTTGATGGCAATGACCCTAGAATGTTCGCGATGCCACGATCATAAGTTTGATCCTATCTCCCAGAAAGAGTACTTTCAGATGTTTGGCTTTTTTAATAACGTAGATGAAGCCGGACAAATCTCTTGGGACAATGCCACCCCCGTGCCTACTTTGCTGCTAACCGACGAAAAGCAAGACAGTATTATTCAGTTTCTTGATGAGAAAATCGCTCAGAAAGAAGATGAGATTAGTGCGATTGCCACTGGTCAGAGCGAAAGTGTTGAATTTAATCAGAAAGTAAACATCAAAAGATATTTGAATGACGGATTGGTCGCCCACTTCGGCTTTGAAAAAACTGTCAGCAATCAGTTCGTTAATGTGGCTAACCCCCGCCAAAAAGCTAAAATCGTTCTAGCCCAACCACGAAAGAACCCTGAAGCATTAGAGCCTACTATTGAACAAGGAAAGTTCGGTAAGGCACTGCTTTCTAATGGCGACGACCCGCTTTCACTGGGTTCCATCGGTGCCTTTGACCGGGCACAGCCTTTCACCATCGGTCTATGGATGAAAGTGCCCACTGCACTGGAAAACGGCACAATATTTCACAAGGGACAAGGAAAAATTCTTTATAATTTCCGGGGCTATTATCTATCAATTAAAGATAATAAGTTAGAGGCCCTAATGGCTCACACTTGGCCGTATAATAATATCTCCGTACTATCTGCCACCGAAATTCCTAAAGATGAGTGGTTTCACCTGGCCTTAACTTACGATGGTTCTAGCCAGGCCCAAGGGTTAAAAGTATATCTGAATGGTGAGGCCGTAGAAATGAAAGTAGAGAAAGATAATCTCTACAAAGATATTCTGCTTTCATCGCTCGCTGAAGAGCCTGGATTGAGCTTTGGGGCTTTGTGGCGAGGAACGGGCACCAAAAATACTTTGATTGATGAAATCAAAGTATACGACCGAGAACTGTTTCCTGCTGAAATTACTGCCTGGACGGGGAGTGAGGAACTAGACGATCAGGCGAAGCATACGCTGGCAACGATACATACTACTCCCGGCTACTGGCAAAAGAAACAAGAGCTACAACAGCTAAGAACCCAACAGAATGCTTTGGTAGAATCCGTACCCGAAATTATGGTGATGGATGAAATGGTGGAGCCTCGAACCACGCACTTATTGGAGCGAGGTGCTTACGATGCACCAGGAGAAGAAGTAACTGCTGGGACCCCCGAGAGTATTTTACCCTTTCCTGATTCTTTGCCTAGAAATCGGTTAGGTTTAGCAAAATGGCTGTTTTCCGAAGATAACCCGCTTACGGCTCGGGTTATGGTAAATCGCTACTGGCAGTCGTACTT
>CAKZPJ010000862.1 GCA_937138955.1 uncultured Flammeovirgaceae bacterium
TTCATTCCGTTTTGAAGGATCAACTCCGATAGCTCAGGCCGAAGAAGATTTAGTGAAAAGTGACGATCCTTGGTTCCGTCCGGTAGATATTAAACTTGGGCCGGATGGTGCGCTGTACGTGGCTGATTTCTACAACAGCGTCATTGGCCATTACGAGGTGCCGCTAGACCATCCTAAACGAGACAAAATAAGAGGCAGAATTTGGCGAATCACCTACGAGGAAAATGGCAATCAACCTACTCCTGACCTAACAGAGGCTACTGCTTCCGAGCTGATTGCTGCATTTGAGCATCCAAATCAGATAGTGCGGATGTCTGCCCTAGATCAGCTGACTGACCGGATCGAAGCCTCGGCGATTGGCTCATTAGACCAACTGGTTGAAGAGTCAACCACCTCACCTCAATCATATGTCTTGGCTCTTTGGGCATTGCATCGTCTAGCTGAGCTGGACGAGTCAAAAATGGAGGAAGCTGCAACCCACCCCAGCCCTGAAGTCAGAACTCATGCATTACGGATTATCCGAGAAATGGATAATCAAACCGAAAACTATTATGCTATCGTTCAGGCAGCACTTGGCGATGAAAGCCTTCATGTGCAGCGGGCAGCAGTAGAAGCTTTGGAAAGCTATCCGTCATTAGAAACTATTGAACTTTTAATGGCTCAGCAACCCAAAATACCAGCGTATGATTCGCATTATCAATATACTTTACGGCTAATTCTGCGAAACCTGCTGCGAGATAAATTGCTTATGCAGAAAGTGCTGACTCAAAACTGGGATCAAGCTCAAACTAACGGCTTGATTGATGTTATCACTGGAGTAGAAAGTGAAGCAGCGGGTCTCTTCTCGCATAAATATTTGATTAGTCAAAAAGAATCATCACCAAATCTGGTTCGCCACGCAATTCGGTTTGTTCCTGCCACTCAGATTGATGAAATAGTTCGACTGGCCCACCAACAAGTAAATGGCGACACTGAGCAGGGGGCTGCTGTTTTTCGCGCCGCGCAAGAAGGGTTATCACAACGCGGTGAAGAAGCACCAGCCATTTTGCGTTCCTGGGGCTCGGAGTTAGCGGAGCAATTATTTGAACGTTACGCACCGTCGGAAGCCGTTGCTGATTCTTTATCTGAACAAGCAGCAGAGAAACTAGCCTTTGCTGCCACTTTGGTTGGCGAGTATCGCCTCTCCACACTAACCTCTCAACTTAGGTCTAGCTTGCAACACCCTTCTGCTGGTACAGAATTGAAAATAGCTGCAGCCAAATCATTATTGCGGATAAATCCTGAAGAGGCCGTTTCACTTATCCGACATACGCTGGAAGATCAGTCATCTAGCTTAGATGTGAAGCGAAATTTAATAGCTAGTTTAAGCGATCCTAACGATGCAATATCGGTGTTAGAACAAAGACTAAATCTTCCCCCCGAATTACAAAGAGAAGCAGCTACTGCTCTGGCAACCTCAGCGAGAGCCCGAGAGATTTTATTCGAAAAAGTGAGAAGTGGAGAAATTTACGCTCGAGCATTAGTTGATCCGAAGGTAAAGGAGCAACTGCTGTTAGATATTTCTAACAAACAACTACAAGCCTGGGAAGAGATTACTGCAAATATTCCTGCCGTGGATGAAGAACGAGATCAACTTATTGAAACCCGGTTAGCGGGCTTTCGTCAGGTGGATTCGGGAGCTACATCGGGAGTGATGGTATTTAACCGAAACTGCAAATCCTGCCATCAAATTTCTAATGAGGGCAGCATGATTGGTCCGCAGCTAACCGGGATCGGAAACTGGGGAGCGGAGGCGTTGGCTACGAAGATTCTTGACCCCAACCGTAATATTTCAGAGGCTTTCCGTACCTATACCATCAAAACCAAAGACGGACAAGTAAGAATCGGGCTGTACCGGAGGGAAGAAGGAGAGGTGCTAATTTTTGCTAATATGACCGGAGAAGAATTCTCAGTTTCTAAAAATAGTATTGCTGAGCAAAAAGCCTCGGAGTATACATTGATGCCCGATCATTTCGGCGAACAATTGAGTCAGGAAGATTTCAATGCGCTTCTTTCTTATCTGTTAGGTCTACAATCTTAGCAAATCATTTATCCCGCATACGCCAACTTTATGAAGTCAATATTAATTACCAGCCTCGTTTTTCTAACCACGCTAACTCAGATGAGAGCGCAAGCTCCTGAAGCAAATAGTAAACCAGTGCAATTCGAGCAACAAGTTATTGCGATGGAAAGCTACGAAGCAGTAGGAGCCTTTGATGTAGATGGCGACGATACACTAGATTTGGTTTCGGGAGCATTTTGGTACGAAGGCCCAGAATTTAAGAGTCGCCACTTTATTACTACCGTGGCTCGCTGGGGAGGCGGAGAGTACTACAACGATTTTGCTAGTATTCCAATGGATATTAATGGTGACGGACGATTAGATTTTATTACCGGAAGTTGGGGCGATCAGACGACAGTTTGGCGGGAGAACCCTGGCAATAACGAAATGTGGCGAGAGCACCTTATCGATTCTACGGGTCCGGTAGAATGCGCTCAAGCCTGGGATATTGACGGCGACGGACTGCCGGAGATTGTGCCCAATAATCCCGGTCATGAACTTAAATTTTACCGTCTGGAGAACGGAGAGTTCGTTCGCTACGAAGTGGGTCCAATCCAGGGACACGGATTAGGTTTTGGCGATATTAATGGCGACGGAAGGGGCGACCTGATTTCCGCAGAACACTGGTATGAAGGCCCTGCCGATCCATTCGGGGGAAACTGGAAGCAGTACCAAGAATTATCTTTGGGGAAAGCCAGCGTACCGGTTTTGGTAGAAGATGTGAACGGGGACGGTAAAAATGATCTAATTGTTGGCCAAGGCCATGATTATGGTTTAGTTTGGTACGAACAAAGCACCGATGGTAGCGGTCAGCGAAGCTGGATTACTCACCCCATTGATCCCTACAATGCCCAATTTCATACGATGGCCTGGGAAGATATTACTGGCGACGGCCAACCCGAACTGATTACCGGTAAGCGTTTCCGGGCGCATAATGGTCGCGACCCCGGCTCGGGCGACCCATTGGGTCTGTACTACTTCCAGTGGAACGGGGAATCCTTGACCAAACACACCATCAGCTACGGTCCGTTAGGAGTAGGAAAAGGAGCGGGGCTTTTTATGAACGTGACTGATCTGAACGGTAATGGAAGAAATGACATTGCCGTAGCCGGAAAAGATGGTTTAAGCGTATTTTATAATCAAGGTTACAAAACTAAATAAATCTATGAAGATCATTTCTATTGTTTCCCTAGTACTAGGGTTCAGCGCAATCATTTCCTGTACTTCTAGTCCAAAAGAAGAAAGTCAAGCGGCAGAAAGCCAATCGCTATTTGATAAGTCTAATCTGGTGGCTTGGTGCGTGGTGCCGTTTGATTCGGAGGAACGTAGTCCAGAAGAGCGAGCGGAGATGTTGGAAGAGCTAGGTATTTCTGAGCTGGCATACGATTGGCGGCAGCAACATTTACCCACCTTTGAGGCTGAACTTGACGCCCTCGAAAAACATAATATCAACCTTCGGGCAGTTTGGTTCTGGATTGATCAGGATTCGGTAGGCTATTTGGGTGAGGATAACGAAGCGTTGTGGGATAAAATGGTGGCGAATGATGTGCAAACCGAATGCTGGTTTTCGTTCTCGCCCCAATTTTTTGAAGGCTTATCTGATGAAGAAAAACGGCAGCATACGATTCGTTATATCGCTGACTTTCGGGAGCGAGCCAAACAGCAGAATTGTACGCTAGGTATGTACAACCATGGCGATTGGTTTGGTAATCCGGTCAATCAGTTGGCAATCATTGACTCATTGGGCGATGATCACCTGGGAATGGTATACAACTTTCATCATGCCCACCACGAAATTGATGAGTTCCCGGCTTTGTTAGAGAAGATGCAAGATCATTTATTATGTATCAATCTTAACGGAATGGAAGAAGGAGGAGAAAAAATCGTGGCACTAGGCGAAGGCAACCGGGAGCTGGAAATGATGCAAGCAATTAAAAATAGTAATTACCAAGGCCCCATCGGAATTATTGGTCACCAAGATCAAGATGTAAAACAGGTACTGACGAAGAACCTGCAAGGGCTTGATCAACTAAAAGCCGAGCTAAAATAAATTGAGAGGACTTTAGCCTGTTTCTTTACTCAGACTCCAATTTTTAGTACCTTAATCATACGCTAAATTGAACTGCACAATTAAATCACAAATTCTATGAAGGAGCAAGACCAGCCCGATCGTCGTAAATTTTTACAAACCTTAGCCGGACTTACCACCGGAATGATGGTGCCGCTTTCTTGCCAATCTAAAGCCAATGAAGCTGGCGGGGCTACTACCCACCTAGCTAGTTTTGAAGAGCCTACTGTACTAGCCCCGCAGCGAGATCGGTTAGGTGAATTGCTGCCACAGCGCAAACTCGGTAAAACCGGAGAAACAGTAACTATGCTCGGGTTGGGCGGAGCTCACATTGCCCGTATGAGTGAGTCGGAAGCGCATAAAACAATTGAAACTGCGCTAGAAGGTGGCGTCCGCTTCTTCGATAATGCTGAACAGTATGGCAACGGATTGGCTGAAGAGCGTTACGGTATGTTTCTTAGTCCCGAGTACCGCGATGTAGCGTATATTATGACCAAAACCCGAGCCACCAATGCCCGAGTAGCTCAGCAGCATCTGGAAGATTCACTGCGCCGGATGAAGACTGACTACATAGATTTATGGCAGATTCATTCGGTAACCAGTCCTAACGATGTAGATGATCGGCTAGAGAACGGAGTATTAGAATTTGTGCAAAAGGCGCAGTCCGAAGGGAAAATTCGTCACTATGGCTTCACCGGGCACCGCGACTACCAAGCTCACCAGCGAATGCTGGAACAGGCAGCTGATGTGATGCAGACCTGCCAGATGCCGATCAACGTGTTTGACCCTAACTACAAAAGCTTTATTAACAATGTGTTGCCTAAGCTGGTAGAAAATAACATCGCTCCGTTGGCAATGAAAACGCTGGCCAACGGCGGTTTCTTTGGCGGTACTACCCACTTTAAATCCGGGGATAAGCCCCGCATTGTGCCCAATGCCCTCAGTGTACAGGAAGCTATCCATTTTGTTTGGTCACTGCCCGTCAGTGTACTTATTACCGGTCCCGACCATGCCGAGATGATGCAAGAAAAGGTTGACTTCGCCCGATCATTTACTGCCTACAGCGAAGACGATCGCCAGGCGCTAGTGAAGCGCGTAGCTGATTTTGACGGGGGCAAGGTTGAGTACTATAAAGCTTAATAGGAAGAGTTGTAGAAAAAGATTGCAAATGATTACAAACGTTTTCAAACATTTAACAAATTGGAAAAAATAGTGTAAAAAAAGTGATAATTAGAAGTGATTTTTTCACATTTATATCAGTAAATCGACCCAAAATACGATAGGTAAAGTGCAGATATACGTATGTCGTATATCCAGAAGTTGGGCACAATTTAAATAAGATGAAAATAAGAAAGACATCAGAAGTTTATGGAGTATCGAATGAAGAGATACTATCATATGTAGAAAGAGAGGACGTTGATGATCTTTTCATAAACGGGATTTCTGAAAACAAACACATAATCGTTTTCGGTTCTTCGAAACAGGGAAAAAGCGCCTTAGTTAATAAACACCTCTCA
>CAKZPJ010000863.1 GCA_937138955.1 uncultured Flammeovirgaceae bacterium
TTGACTAGAGTGATTCGGATCAATCGGGTAATTCCGGTAGGATACCAGACAGTGGTATTTAAAGTGGGATTGCGTACTCTTTACTTCATATTGTTTTTGGTAGCCCTCCTGGGACCACTTATGGGAAAAGCCACTAAGGAAATTCAGGCAGTAGGAAAGGATATTTTCATCCTGGTAGATCTTTCTCAATCTATGAATGCTAATGATGTACAGCCTAGCCGATTAGAAAAGGTGAAGTACGAATTAAAGGATATAGTAAACTCATTTAGTTCTGATCGGATCGGACTGATCATCTTCTCATCCGAAGCGTTTATTCAAAGTCCCCTTACATACGATCAGAGTGCGTTGAATATGTTTATTGATGCGCTAAATACCAGCTTGGTGCCTAACTCTGGAACCGACTTTACTCCGCCCCTCCGTCTAGCACTTGAGAAATTTGATAAAGATGAGGAAAATCCATCTCAGCAAAAGTCGAAGGTACTGCTGCTAATTAGCGATGGAGAAGATTTTGGCGATAATATTTCGGCAGTA
The DNA here is from genome assembly GCA_937138955.1 of uncultured Flammeovirgaceae bacterium. Lineage (GTDB taxonomy): Bacteria > Bacteroidota > Bacteroidia > Cytophagales > Cyclobacteriaceae > Tunicatimonas. The sequence continues at coordinate 532 of CAKZPJ010000863.1, forward strand.
TCTGAAAAAATTCAACAAAGCGGAATTCGTTTGTTTACCTTAGGGGTAGGGACTGAGCAAGGTAGTCAATTGGTAGTGAGAGGAGTGCCTAAAACTGATCGGTCGGGTAATGTAGTCATAAGTAAACTGAAACCCCAAGCTTTACAGGAGTTGGCTAATCAAACCAATGGTCAGTACTTTGAGATTAGCGGTCGGCAGGATGATACCGAACGACTGATTTCTTCTGTCGGTCAAATTGAAGGTGAATTACGAGATTCGCGCCAAATTGATGCCTCAGCGAATAAGTATTTCTACTTTCTGCTGTTAGGCGTGGGGTTATTTTTAGTAGATCATTTAGTAAAATTAAAAACAATAAGAATATGAAACTGCTGGGTTGGGTGCTGGGTCTTCTGTTATTTATAGGCGGTATTGATGATATTGCTACGGTTAACCGATTGAAAAAACAGGCAGAAGAAGCGTACCAGAAAGGTGATTATACCCAGGCAGTGCAGTATTATCAACTGCTGGTAGATTCTATGCAGGTGCAAGACGAGCGAGTTCGACTGAACCTGGCCCACGCGCAACTGCACGCCGGAGATACTGCTACCGCTCAGCGTCAGTACAGTCAGCTAATGAATGCGGAAAGCACTAACATTAAGTCGGTAGCTTACCAACAACTGGGAAACATTACCACGCAGCAGCAGCAGTATCAAGATGCACTAGCCATGTACAAAGAGTCTTTGAAAGCTAACCCTGCTAACGAAGATGCTCGCTACAATTATGAACTGGTGAAGAAGCTTCAGAAGGAACAGGAGCAGCAGCAAGAACAATCGGAAGATAATCAAGATCAATCTGACGAAGAAAAAGAGCAGCAGGAACAGCAAAATCAGGAGCAGAACGAGGAGCAATCCGAGCAGCAGCAAGATCAAGAAGGAGAGTCTACTGACGAGCAAAATCAAGAACAGCAGCAGAGCGATTCTGAGCAACAAGAGGGCGACCAGCAATCGGAAGAGGCTGATCCTCAGGAACAGAATACCCAACAGGGAGAAGAACAGAGTGAAGGTGAGAAGAGCGAAGAGGAAATGTCCAATTCGCCGCTGTCAGAACGTTTAGAGGAGATGAACATCAGTGAAGAAAAAGCCCGGATGATTCTGGAAGCTATGCGAAACAATGAGATGCAGTACATTCAGCAAAACCGCCGCAAACCCACTAAGCCCAAAGATCGTTCTAAACCTGATTGGTAATTTTTAGGGGTTGGGTATTATTTTTTAGAGATTGAAAACAGGCTAATCAAAAAATTGCTTTAATCTCTAACCCCAAATACCCAATCCCTAAACCCCTAATACAAACCCAAAAACACTATGAATACCGTATACATTGTAGCTGCTGTCCGAACTCCAATTGGATCATTTGGCGGCAGCTTAGCCAGTGTAAGTGCTACCGAATTAGGAACTGCGGCTATCAAAGGAGCCATTCAATCCGCTAAAATTGCTGAAAACCAGATAGAAGAGGTGCTGATGGGTAATGTGGTTTCGGCCAACCTTGGGCAAGCTCCTGCTCGTCAGGCTGCTTTGGGAGCTGGTATCCCGGATACCGTTCCGTGTACTACTGTTAATAAAGTTTGTGCTTCGGGAATGAAAGCCGCTATGTTCGGTGCCCAAGCTATTATGCTGGGGCAAGCCGATGTAGTAGTGGCTGGAGGTATGGAGAGCATGTCTAATATTCCTTATTATCTCCCGAAAGCCCGCTTCGGTTACAAATATGGCGGCGGTGAATTGGTTGATGGATTAGAAAAGGATGGACTGTTTGAGGTGTACAATGGTTTTGCCATGGGCAACTGTGCTGACAATACGGCTAAGGAAATGAATATTTCTCGCGAGGCCCAAGATGAATATGCTATTGAATCGTACAAGCGGGTAGCACAAGCTACGGAAGCCGGCCAGTTGAAACCCGAAATTGTTCCGGTAGAAGTTCCACAGCGTAAAGGCGAACCGTTGCTTCTTACTGAAGACGAAGAATACAAACGGGTTAACTTTGAGAAGGTTCCTAACTTACGTCCGGTATTCAGCCAAGAAGGAACAGTAACGGCTGCTAATGCTTCCACTATTAACGATGGCGCGGCTGCTATGATACTAGTGAGTGAAAAAAAATTACAGGAACTTAGTTTAAAACCCGTAGCGAAAATTTTAGGGTTTGCTGATGCGGCTCAAGATCCACTTTGGTTTACTACTTCTCCAGCACTAGCTATTCCTAAGGCAATGCAACGGGCGGGCATCAGTCCGCAGGATGTAGACTATTACGAAATCAACGAAGCTTTCTCGGTGGTTGCCATTGCTAATAATCAGAAGCTAAAGTTGGACTCCAGTCAAGTGAATGTCTTTGGCGGAGCGGTAGCACTGGGTCATCCGCTGGGGTGCTCAGGTGCTCGTATCGTCACAACACTTTGTAATGTGCTCCAACAAAAGGATGCTACTGTGGGGGTAGCCGGTATCTGT
>CAKZPJ010000864.1 GCA_937138955.1 uncultured Flammeovirgaceae bacterium
TAGTTGCACCGAGTTATCTTCCCGGTTGATATGACCCCAGCGATGGGTTCCTTCTACTACAAACAGAGCATCTATACGCCCGTTGACAGCAGCAGGAGCTATCTCCTCAATATCGTATGAGGCTTGTCCTGAACCAGCTAGCGCGGCATATCGATCCATTTCGGTTTGTTTGTCTTCGTTAAAGTAATCTTTCAGAATCTCAGCTGCTTTTTGGTGCAAATTCTCAGGCGATTCCTGATCTGGATTCATAGTAATACCCGTATCGGCTAACTTTAGCATTTTATTAGCTTCGCGATAAATAGGGTGCAGGTAATCTACTGCCGCTACTACTACTGGGCGATTTTTATCACCGATGATCTGTTCCAAAGCATCGTTTACCCGTCGAAAATATTCCTGAACGTACACATCATCCTTATCACCATCCCCACCCTGTCCGTGGTAAATCGGTGTTCCGGTTTTACCTCGGCTAGAACCACCGGAGTGATACTGCAAATTCTTCTCAAAATCGTAGTAACTTAGGGCATCTTCCATGCCTTCGGGCACCATGTCCTGAATATTCAACTCTTCCACATTTTGCTCATCACTCTCCAATAAACGAATCTTGTTCAAGCTAATAGCTAGAATGTAGAACGGATGCTCTTTATGCAGCAATGGCACAATCTGATCTAGGTGAAAAGAAGTGCTGAGCATACTAAACTCTTGCACTGAGTAAGGTAGCTTAAGAGCTTTAAAGTAATCTACTCCAAGAAAAACCGCTAACCCATGTTCTTGGTAATGCCAAAAGTCATTATCATCTATTAGCTGCTTAATAGGAGCTAAATATTCATTGGCGTCGTTTTCTGATATGTCTTTATCTTTTAACTGTTGGCGAATTTGCTGATAGTGGTTCTTAAGTAAAATAGTGTCCTGCCCTTCATTCACCTGATGGCCCTTCTTATGGGTAGGAATATAAATACTGACACAGTTGATACCGGAAAAATTGGCTAGTGTCTGTAAGTCTTCTTTGGTCATAGTCTTCATATTAAAAAAATTGTTTTTAGAAAAAGTCTTCATGTATATTAACTGACACGCTACCGTGTTGTTTGGTCGAGTAAAAGGCTCCGGGGGTGATGAGGGTGGCAATGAGAATACAGGCTGGAGTTAGGCATAGTAGACAGGGATAATATCCGTACGGTGGCAATCCTAAGCTCCTCTCACTCGCCCCCTCGCCATAATCATCTTTTTTCGTAATTTGCCCGCCATGAGCACATTCCTGTTCTTTCTTCCGTTTTTGTTGGGCTTCACAGTGGTAGGGGTATACGCTGAACGGAAAATATCCGCCTTCATTCAAGATCGGATGGGCCCTATGGAAGTAGGCAAGTACGGACTACTACAAACGGTAGCTGATTTGCTGAAGCTGATTCAAAAGGAAGATATTGTACCTAAAGCTGCTGATCGGATTTTATTTCTGACCGCACCAATTATTATTTTTGTAGCGGTGTTTGCTGGATTCTCGGTGCTGCCGCTTACGTCGGGTTGGCGAGGTTCTACTGCTGAAGTA
>CAKZPJ010000865.1 GCA_937138955.1 uncultured Flammeovirgaceae bacterium
TGCATTCAACTGCATTCTGGGCGATCTATCTTAATGCTCTTTCATCTACACTTCTCATTCTTCTATCGCTAAACTGTAATGAACCCAGGAAACCTACGAGTGAAAATTGCAAAAGAGGGAAAACAAGTCAATGTACTATTTGAATCAAGCTACAATTTAACTTTTCTGCTATAAATAGTATTTTTACAATATAAGTTATATAATTTTTTAACCTCTTTGCAGAATAATCAACTATCTGTCTCAAACTAGTCTTACACAGATGTCGAAAGTAAAATACCGTTACGATACAGAAACTTGCAAATACGAGCCAATACAAAGGACGTCAGCTAGTATTGTGCTTGATGTTATGCTATACAGTTCGTTAGTGATGATTGGGGCAGTCTGTATTCTGGTGATCTACCTTTCTTACTATGACTCACCTAATGAGAAGCTGCTCCGAAAAGGAAATGAAAAATTGGTATTTCGGTTGCAAATGCTTGATAAAGAAATGGGACAAGTAGGCCAAGTGTTGGCAAAGTTGCAGAACCGGGATGATAAAGTGTACCGTACTATCTTTGAGCAAGAGCCTATTGCATCTTCTATTCGAAACGCTGGAATTGGAGGAACTCGCCGTTACCAAAATTTAGTAGAGCAAGAACTAGAGAATGGAGATTTTCTGCTTAAAACTCTGACCCAGTTCGATCAGCTAAAGCGACAAATGTACATTCAAACCAAGTCGTATGATGAACTGTTAAGTCTGGCCAAAAGGCAGCATCTAATGCTGGCATCCATTCCGGCTATTACTCCCATATCCTTAACGCAGTCTTATTTATCTTCTGGATTTGGGGTACGCTATCATCCAATACATAAAAGAAGAAGAATGCATAATGGGATTGACTTTGGGGCCCGCGTAGGAACTCCGGTATACGCTACTGGAGCAGGTAAGGTAACCAAAGTCTCGACTCGCTTTACCGGTGCTGGAAAAAATATTGAGATTGACCATGGCTTCGGCTTCAAAACCAAATACTTTCACCTGTCGGAGTTTAACGTAAAAGTAGGCCAGAAAATAAAGCGAGGCGAGCTGATTGCCTACTCTGGTAATACAGGAACATCGTCAGGTCCTCACTTGCATTACGAAGTGGTTAAAAACCGTAAGAAAGTGAATCCTATTCATTACTTCTACCAGGATATTACTGATAAAGAGTTTGAGAAATTAGTAGAATTAGCATCTATTGAAAACTCATCTATGTAAGCAGAAAATCATAGATTTCTACTACAGTGTGCCACTTTACGAAGCTTTCCACAAATCTCTACGGTTATTAATTCGGTGATGTCTTCGCCCTTTCTGATAACGACGGATTAGAGGATACGCAAATACTGAGGTTAGAATAATGAGGGTGCCAATATAAAATTGGGGAGTCATCTGTTCCTTTTCACCGAACACTAATACAGCTAGTAAAATTCCGTACACAGGTTCCAGGTTATTGGTAAGGTTCATGGCAAAGGCTGTTACGTATTTCATTAACTCTACAGACATAGAGTAAGCGTATACTGTACAAGCCAGCGCCAACACTAATAACCACAGCCAGTCCGAGGCTGAAGGATTGAGAAGCACTTCACCCGTATCACTAAACCACTGTCGATAAATAGGGAAAAATAAAACGATGCTTAGCGTAGCCCCCACCATTTCATAAAACGTCACTAGGTACGGATCGTAGTGTTTGCTAAATCCAGCGTTAAGTACTGTAAATACAGCAGCAATTAAGGCAGAAACCACAGCCATACTAAGCCCTAATGCATAAGAAAATTCAAAGCGAAAAATCACGTATAACCCCACGATTACCAGTACTCCTAATAGCACCTCGTAAAGTTGAATTTTTCTTCGAGTCATTAACGGCTCAACTAAAGAAGTCCATAGTGAACAGGTTGCCATCCCCGCTAAAGTAACTGAAGCAGTAGAGATCCGGGCAGCCCCAAAGAATAAAATCCAATGAAGGGCAATAAGACTTCCAGTACCTAATAATGCAAACATGCGTCCTGGAACCCTAAAATCAACCCGTCGAAACCACAGTATCAGAGCAATGACTCCTGAAGCAATCAGGGTGCGAAAAAAGACGATCTCTACTGCTGGGATGCTAATTAGTAAACCTATTACTGCTGTAAATCCCCAAATTAGAACAATGAAGTGCAGTAGAACATAATGCTTGGTTCTAGCAGCCATTAACGGCGGATAATATGGTAGAGGAAAATACCGACAGCGGTAAATATAATGTTCGGTAGCCAAACCGCCAGCATTGGGTCCATTGAGTTTACTTCGGCAATACTACGGGCAAAGATAAAGAAGATTATGAAGACAAATGCGATCAGAAACCCTAAGGCAATTTGAAATCCTGAACCACCTCGGCTTTTCTTTGCCGACATAACTACTCCAATAAAGGTGAGAATGATGGCAGTAAAGGGAGACATATAACGGATATACTTCTCTACCAGATACACCGGAATATCATTAGCGCCCCGTTCCCGTTGCTGGGCAATATATCGGTCTAATTCAGGGAGGGTAAGTGTTTCAAACAAGCCGTAGGTGCTACCAAAATCATCGGGAGAGATGTTTAACGTTGTATCAAGGCTTACTCCGTTAGAAATCGTTTCATCCTCTCCATCAAACTGGTGGAGAGTCCAATTCTTGAGTGTCCATTTAGACTGGGTAGAATCCCATTCAATACGGCGAGCCGAAAGCTTTTGTAACATCTGGTTACCCTGAATCTGCTCTAATGTAAAGCGATAACCAACATTATTGCTATTATTGTAGCTTTCCATGTAAGCATACAACTCGGGAGCTACTTTCATGTGAATGTCTCGATCGTCGAAGTAAAAGGGACTTTTAATGTACGTTTGCTCGAAGGCAATACGATCTTTATTAGCGTTGGGAATGATCCAGCCATTTAGGAAAAAGCTGACAACTGCAATAAGGGAAGAACCAATAAAGTAGGGCAGTAAAAGCCGACGAAAACTTACTCCGCCACTTAGCATCGCCACAATTTCGGTATTATTGGCCAGTTTGGAGGTCACAAACACTACGGCAATAAAAACGGTAATTGGAGTTATAAGACTTGCCAAGTAAGGAATGTAATCTAGGTAATAAACCAAGATTTCCATTCCACCTAACTGGTGTTCCAAGAAGTCATCATTCTTCTC
>CAKZPJ010000866.1 GCA_937138955.1 uncultured Flammeovirgaceae bacterium
GCCATAAATGTTCCTGCTTCTACTGTTTCTTCTTGGTATGATAGTACTTCGGCAGATTGACTTTGGTTTCCCGTAGTTCCATCTTGACTTGTCCAATTGTTTTCATATTTCCACTTTTTACCCACTTCGAGAGGCCAGTCGTACTTCGGCGTTTCGCTTTCCTCTGGTTTAACAATTTCGGTAAGTGGAATGGTATCCTTACCGATAGTCATACCTAAAACCCCGTCAAAACTGACGATTTTTCTTGTATCTGTTCCGTCTGAGCGAACTTCTCCTTCAGTAGTCACACCTTTATATTTCCAGACCCATTTCTCACCAACTGTGTAATTTGCTAGAGTTGGTTGTTGAGTTACACTGGATTTAGTTTTGGCATTACAGGCGCTAAGTACTACCAAAGCAAATAGTAAAATAAATCGACTTTTCATTTTTTTATTACTTTAGTCTAAAAACCAACTAAGAGGGTCAAATAGAAATTTGCAACTATTACTAATATTTTAATTGAATGCTGCTGGCTTTATTTTTCATATTCTTTTATCTGTTCCAATATTTCTGCTGACTTAGCAATTGGTTCCCATTCACTTCCTGATAGAAAAAAATCTCTAATCTTAGATTCTTTATGTTTATAACTTAGCTTTCTGAATATCCAGAATGAAATAAAAGTGAGAATTAAGAATACAATTAAGTTTATTCCTCCATAAACAAATGGACTTGCATTTAGGGCTTCTATGCTTATCCAGCATACCGACCAAAAAGGTAATTGGAAGACTGCAAAATTTAAACTTCTGAAACTTGAAATTCTCAGTTTTGACAATTGTTCTTGAGTGAAGAGAACATCATCGCTACTTCTAATTTCACTAATCAAATGTAACTGGTAGAAATAATTCCCAAGCACTATCGCCATAATAAGAGATATAGATCCAAAACCAATTGCGACAAAGTAGGCGTTGGAAATTGCTGCAGTTATTGTAATGCCAATTAAAAAAATAGTGTAAGGTAGCCCAATCAGGACCCCAGTCCATTTCGGACGGTTTAGTTTACGAATTTGTTTATCCAGTTTCTGCCTTGAAAGATTTAAAGCTATTTCTTTATTTATGGTGAGCACGCTTTGAATCTTTTGGTCGTAGGACTTCCAAATATGTTGCAATTCAATGTTATCCATTTTATTTACTTTTTATGTTGTTGAAATTTGAGTTTGAGTTTCTTCTTGATTCTGGAAACTTTGGTTGTAACGTTGGTTTGAGTTGTAGCCATAATACCCGCAATTTCTTGACTGCTCAATCCTTCAAGATGTAACAGTATTAAAGCCCTATCTATTTCTTTGAGTTCTCTTACGAATCTTCTGAGTAAGACAAAATTGTTATTGTCAGAAGGTTCTTCATAAGCATCTGGGATTTGAATTACTTGGTCAAGGTCTACTGTTTTCTCCTTATGCGTTCTATTTTTTCGATAAAACGAAATTGAAGTGTTCAAAGCGATCCTGTAAATCCAAGTTGACCATTTATACTCGTTATTATAGCTTTCAATAGATCTCCAAATCTGTAAAGTGATCTCTTGAATTAAGTCATCTCGGTCAGCTTCATCGAAACAATACGTGTTAGCCACCTTGTATATGATACCTTTATGGCTTTCAAGAATTGATAGGAATATTTTTTCTCTTTCGTTCAAATTGAATACTGTTTGTTCCATTATTCGCAACAACAATCAATTTGTCACACTTTTTCTATTTTTTGTACTTGCAGGTAATGTCCGACTAAGCTCTGTCGGCTTAGCCTTTCAAAGATCTCAAGAGTATCAGTTTCCAATGCCATTTGCCAGGTAGCCCATAAGGGCATGGATCTTTTAGCAAATGTTGGCAGCTTAATTCAGGTTAATTAACTAAGCTGTAGATAGTACAGTAGTAGACTCTCTAATGCTCCGATAAAAATGCTTATCAGGACTTCCGCCCAAGACAATCTTTTTAGACTAAATGAATTTGCATGAGCAATCCACAGAGCTACAATGGCACAACATCCAAACATTATTGTTGTAGTAGTGCCTAGGTTATTAGGTAATATTCCTATCCAATCCAAAGCAACCAACTCGAGAATCGTATACCCAAAAATTGCCAGTGCGAAATTCGATTTTGGATTCTTTCTAATTAAATACACTCCACTATAAAAAAGCATAATGCTAATAACATGTGGAGCAAACTGCATGTAATATTTAAAGCTAGTCCACGCTTGGAGCTGAATACTAAATTCAGTTCGGGTAATGAAAATACTGAAAGTAATAAGTGATACCACTATGAATACTATTCCAATAATCTTTCTTATTTCCATGTTTTAATTATTAGCTGATAATAAACAAAAGTTTTGATATGCTTAAAAGTAAGCGAGAGTATACGAAAAACGATAGGGCCTCAAAAGTGAAGAAGATTCAATATTGCAGTATCAATTTGATGCTAAAGTTAGTATAAAGGGGGTTTTAAAGCCTATTGTACATGGTTATGAGCTCTTTTGCCTTTTCAGTATTTTAACAATTCTATTATTGATGATTTCTGACAAGTTCCAGTTGTACAGTTTGGGATCAGTTGTACTGTAGAACGCAATAACAACTGCATCAATGTCTTGGTGATATTTGGCGAAGCTCTGGTATCCCGGAACCCAACCACCGTGTTCATACTCATAAATGGAAGCATATATTTCCTGTTCCCCCGGTTCAAACAATGATCCGTCGGTTAATGCCCGCAGGAAAATGCCCACGTCTTCTGCGGTGGCGTGCATGCCATAATCATTTGTCTTTAAATCATGGGGATATCCAACATGGTAGCCACTCATCACATCGTCTATATTCACCTCACTTAGCGAAGCGAAGGTATTGTTAAGTTTCAGTGGCAGTAGAATTTCTTCCTGTATAAATTGAAAGTTCTGATAACCCAGTACATCATCCATTATTTTGTTAATTAACAGGTAATTGGTATTGCAGTATTCGTAGTCTTCTCCGGGTTCAAAGTTGGCGGGCATGCCCTGAATCAATGCCAGACTTTCTTCGTAGGTTTCGGTGGGAGCTTCCCAAAAATTTGGAGCGTCCGTAAAGTTGGGAATACCACTACGGTGCTGTATCATCAATCTCAAGGTGATTTTCTCAGCGTTTTCAATCCTTCCTACTAGTTCCGGTAAATAATCAGCGATGGTTTTGTCCAGAGAAAGCCGTCCATCATTTACCAGTTTGGTGACCGCCACCGCGTCATATAGCTTACTGATGCTGGCGATCTTAAATAGGGCTTGAGGTTGGGCCGGTATCTTGGCTTCTCGATCATGCCAACCGGAAGCAAAATACTGAGGTGGTTGGCCAGCCTGGTCTACATAAACAATCATTCCTTCAAATCCATGATCAATGGCTTCATCTAGCTGTTCTTGAACTGTGTCCGGTAGCGGAAGTATCCAAGCCCATACTAATAGCCAGGGTACAAAGAACAAAGAGATGACAGTTCCGAGGAGCAGTAAGATTCTGAATATTTGTTTATTTCGTTTCTTGGTCATAGGTGTGTTTTTTTCCTTTGATCAGTAAGTAGAAGGTGAATGACAGTTCGCCAATCGCCGCGGCAACACCAACGATTAATGCGGTATATTCCTCGTAGCCCGGCAGGCTGAAGTTACCAAATGTTTCAACAAGGTAGCCTATTCCCGAACCGATTAAAAGCCCACCAAAAAGATGGGGAATCGTATTGGACTTATAAATGGAAACGCCTAAAAGCAGACAGTGTAGCCCGAAGAAGCCCCCGGCAATAAGATAACCGCTACGATGAGCATCCATAAAAAGCAAACTAAATGATTGTCGCTGGGCCTCATCAAAGACGGTCAGGAACTCAGCGTCGCCTAAGATATGATAGGCCAGATAGTGGTTGAGTAGGTTCAGGCTACCAATAGCCGGATGAGCAATTAGCCGGAGGGCAGCAGACACCATTGCCAAGGTTTTACCAAATGGCTTGAACATCTGATACAACAGTACCGAAACGATAGCATCCATCAT
>CAKZPJ010000867.1 GCA_937138955.1 uncultured Flammeovirgaceae bacterium
TATTGATCCCTACACCGAGAAGTTTGTCGGTAGCGAAAATTTCATTCCCTACGAAGAACAGGTAGCTCGTTTTATCACTCAGTCCGAAGAAGCACTTACCCCAGAAACCCAGTTTCTGCTGTGGCCGGAGTCGGCTTTTGATGGGGCTTACTACGAACCTGATTTTATTTCCAGCGAAATTTTTCAGAAGATACTAGACTTCAACGAACGCTATCCTGATTTAGCGTTGATTACCGGGATGACATCATATATCACCTACGGTAAAGATACGGTGGCGCCGGCTACCGCCCGCTACCGAGAAAATATAGGGTACTACGATGTGTTCAATACCGCTTTATTTGTAGATGAGAATGATGCAGAGGTGTATTACCATAAATCAAAGTTAGTACCTGGAGTAGAAATTCTCCCCTACCCACAGGTATTCCGCGTGATTTCGGAGACAATTTTTGATTTGGGAGGCACCGCCGGAGGCTTTGGCCGACAATCCGAACGGACGGTACTGTACGATACTGATTCTGTGGGTATTGCTCCCGCAATCTGCTACGAATCTATCTACGGCGACTTTATGGCTGAGTTTGTCCGCAATGGAGCCAGTTTAATTTTTATTATTACGAATGATGCCTGGTGGGGTAATACGCCAGGGTTCATGCAGCATTTGCAATACGCCTCATTGCGCGCTATTGAATCGCGCCGCAGCGTAGCCCGTTCGGCGAATACCGGTATTTCAGCATTTATCAATCAGCGAGGTGATATTTTGCAACCCACGCAGTACTGGGAACCAGCCGTAATCCGGGCAACAATTTATGCCAACGAAGAAATTACTTTTTACGCTCGCCATGGCGATTACTTAGCCCGAACCGCCGCTTGGTTGTCGCCCCTAGTCTTTCTGGCGGCTTTTGTAAAACGAAAAACCCATAAGTAACAATGTATCTTAATCACCTATTAGAGCAAACCCTGAGCACCGTTCGAGATACCGGTCATTTTATTCTGGAAGAAAATCGAAAATTTTCTGCTGAGGATATTGAGTACAAGGGAAAGAACGATCTAGTGTCTTACGTGGATAAAGAAGCCGAAAAGCGACTGGTCAAAAGCTTATCCGAAATTTTGCCTGACGCAGGTTTTATTACTGAAGAAGGTACGGCCGATGTGGGAAAGGCCGATCGCTACAATTGGGTAATCGATCCAGTAGACGGCACGACTAATTACGTCCACAATCTTCCGTTTTACTCTATCAGTGTAGGCTTGATGGAAGAGAATGAAGTGGTTTTAGGAGCAATCTACGAACCTAATCGTGACGAGATGTTCTACGCTACCAAAAACGGGCCAGCCTATCTCAACCAGCAGGAGATAAAAGTTTCTTCGGTAACTACGCTGGAAGAATCATTACTAGCTACTGGGTTCCCGTATTCCAAATTTCGGGAGATGCCCGCGTATATTGATGTGGTGCAAGATTTGATGCAGCAAACTCACGGCCTACGCCGAATGGGGAGTGCCGCTCTAGACTTGGCCTACGTAGCCTGCGGACGATTTGAGGGTTTCTTTGAGTATAATCTCAAGCCCTGGGATGTAGCCGCCGGAGTTCTGATAGTGCAGCAAGCCGGGGGTTCCGTCACCACATTCACTGGAACGGATAACTACGTATTTGGGGGTGAATTGGTAGCTGGTTGCGCTATTCGTCCTGACCTGATGGAGGTGATTAAGAAGCATTGGTACAGCGGTAAGGATTATTGATTAAACGAACAGCGTGACGTTTTCCCGAGGCGTGTGGTACATGGTGGTTTCTGTTTTCTTCTTCTCCTGCATGGGGCTGATGGTAAAACTGGTCGCTCATATTCCCTCTACCCAAGTGGTATTTTTCCGATCAGCTATTTCTTTTCTGCTTAGTTTCTGGCTACTGAAGCGGCAAGGGGTTTCGGTGTGGGGCGTCCATCGGAAGCACTTGCTTTTGCGAGGTTTATGCGGAGCGGTAGCTTTAATCTTATTTTACGAAACCCTACAAAAGATTCCCCTAGCCAGTGCGGTGACTATTGGCTTCTTAGCACCAATATTCACCACTATTCTGGGAATTTTTATTGTAAAAGAGCGAGTACAACCCATTCAGTGGTTATTCTTCTTACTAGCCTTTATCGGAGTCATTATGGTGCAGGGATTTGACCCTCGCATTCAGATGATTTATCTAGTGATCGGAGTAGTGGCTACGTTCTTTTCCGGCTTAGCGCAGAGCTTCATCCGAAAAATCAATACGCAGGAACACCCGCTAGTCATTATTTTCTACTTTCCATTGATTACTACTCCACTCAGTGGAGCGTACTCGTTTTTCCACTGGGTGCCACCCCAGGGTTGGGACTGGGCTTTCTTACTGGCGATAGGTTTGTTTACTCAGTTTGCGCAATTCTTTATGACCAAATCTATCCAACTGGAAGAGCTTTCTAAAGTGACCATCATCCGCTACCTTAGTATCGTTTACGCCCTGGTTTTTGGCTACATTTTTTTCGACGAAACCTACAGCATATTGGCTTACGCAGGAATGGGATTAGCCATTCTGGGGGTATTTGCTAATGTGTGGTACAAGCAAACGCTAGCGAAGAAACAGAAAAATATAAAAGTATGATAGCATCAAATACATACTACCAGCAAGAACGTGATTAATCATATTCTTACCATAAACACAACCATGACCTACTGCCAATCCGTCCGCCGAATGGATTCCAATAATCCCAACGTTCATTATCACGATCATGAATACGGCTTTCCATTACATGATGATGACGAGCTTTTCGGGCGGTTGATATTAGAGATTAATCAGGCGGGCTTATCCTGGACGACCATTTTAAATAAGAAAGATAATTTTCGTTTGGCCTATTCTAACTTCAGCATTAACCAGATAGCTAACTACAATGAAGTTGATCGAAATCGCTTACTGAACGATGCCGGAATTATCCGCAACCGACTCAAAGTGAATGCTACTATCTATAACGCTCAACAGATTTTTTTGATCCAAACAGAATACGGTTCGTTCAAAAATTGGCTTGATCAGCATCATCCTTTATCCAAACCGGAGTGGGTTAAGTTATTTAAAAGGCACTTCAAGTTTGTGGGTGGAGAAATTGTGAATGAATTCCTGATGAGTACCGGATACCTGCCGGGTGCGCACGAACCGTCTTGCCCCGTATACGCCAAGCTACAAGTTCTGAAATAGTAAAAAGAGGCTAAAGGATTGGTTAAATAAATCGCCCAAATGTATAAAGTAATACTTCTATAAGTAGTGATAGGACTATTATTCGCTACAAACTATATAATTTATTCAATATAATTTATGATTATAAAATAAATTATGTAGTTAGAATTTGTAAGTTTTTAAGGAATATGTAGTTTTAATCAATAATGTTAATAATAAACTCATAAGTAAGCCTCACTTTGTCAAGATTTTAATAGCTATTTATATTCTTATTTATTTCTTTTTCATAACCTAAATCTATATTTCATGAGAAAACGACTACTCGTTTTACTAATGCTGATGACTAGCGTGTCCTATGTATGGGCGCAGCGCCAAATCAGCGGAACAGTTACGGATGCTGAAGAAGATTCTTCTTTACCGGGCGTAAACGTCTTGGTGAAAGGAACCACTATTGGTACTGTAACTGACATTGATGGTAACTATGTAATTACCGTCACCGGAGACAATCCAGTTCTCACCTTTTCTTCCATTGGCTATACTACACAAGATGTAGCTGTGGGCAATCGTTCCACCATTGATTTTTCATTAGAACCTGATGTACAACAATTAACTGAGGTAGTTGTAACTGCTCTTGGGGTAGAGCGTGATAAGAAAGCACTGAGCTACTCGGTAGAGGAGGTAGCTGGTGAAAGCTTTCAGGAAGCACGCGAAATTAACTTAGCTAACTCTCTAGCCGGTAAAGTAGCGGGGGTAAACGTAAGTAATATTGCTTCCGGCCCAGCTGGTTCTAGCCGAGTGGTCATCCGAGGTAATGTATCTCTAGCGGGTAACAACCAGCCACTGTATGTGATTGATGGAGTGCCGATGGACAACTCGGGCTTTGGCCAAGCAGGTTTATGGGGTGGTTCCGATGAAGGAGATGGTACTTCTAGTATCAATCCCGACGACATTGAAAACATCAGTGTACTAAAAGGGGCTAATGCCGCTGCACTTTACGGGTCTCGCGCTTCTAATGGGGTAATTCTAATTACCACCAAGAGTGGTAAAGACCGCCCCGGTATTGGCGTTGACTTCAACTCTAACTTTGTTTTTGAAGACATTATTAACCTATTTGATTTCCAGGATCAGTACGGACAAGGAAACCAGGGACGTAGACCTTCTACCGCTGCTGAAGCCTTCGAATTTGGAACTACTGACTGGGGTGGCCGACTAGATGGTAGCATGGTTCCTCAATTTGACGGAGTAGAGCGTCCTTACTCTTTTGTAGATGATAATCTTGAAGCATTCTACCGCACAGGTACTACCCTTACCAACACTATTGGGTTTTCTGGTGGAAGCGAAACCCAGCGAGTACGCTTGAATTTTTCCCGATTAGATAATAAAAGTATAATACCTAATTCTGGATTCACTCGAAATAACGTAACCTTATCGTATAACGGTAAGTATGCTGATCGGATCACTGTTACTTCCAAGGTTCTGTACTCTAATGAGAACGCCCAAAATCGTCCAAGAGTAGCAGATTCACCAGGTAACGCTCCTCAGGGGCTGCTCAGATTACCTAATAATTACGACGTAGACGATCTTACAGGTGACCCCAACAAACTGGGTGCCGTACCGGAAGGCTTTACCCCCCAAGATGGAAAAGCCCCTGGTGAAGAGTTACAAATATCCAATGACCTATGGAACCAGAACCCCTGGTGGGCGGCTAATCAGTTTGAAAACGACGATATCCGCGACCGGATTATTACGTCAAACGTAGTACGTTTTGATGCTACTGACTTTCTATACGCTCAGGGGCGATTTAGTATGGACTGGTATACCCGCCGAGAAACTGACATAACTCCCTTTGGCACTGGTTTCCAGCGTCGCGGTAGCATGACCGAGCAGGAAGAACGTATCCGAGAGACGAACATAGAAGGAATCGTCGGATTTGATGAAAGATACGGCGAAATTTCAGTAGATGCCTTCGTAGGTGCAAACATCATGCGTCGGTCTTACGAACGATTATCGTTGAGTGGTAACAACTTTAATATCCCATTTTTCAACACCTTTGCCAACCTGGCGAATCAGAGCCCCGGATACGGCTTCAATGAAAAGGGAATTAACTCAGTTTTTGGTTCGGTGAATGTTGGTTTTAAAGATATTATCTATCTGACTGGTACCGCCCGAAATGATTGGTTCTCCACATTAAACCCTGAAACCAACAGTATACTTTATCCTTCTGTTGGGGGTAGTTTCGTATTTACCGAACTGTTCGGATTAGCCGATGGCAACTTCCTTCCTTTCGGTAAAATTCGGGCTTCCTGGGCGCAAGTGGGCGGTGATACTGATCCGTATCGGCTTGCCTTGACCTATAGTCTGGGGCAAGGGCACCTAGGAGAACCTACGGCATCCATCTCCCAAAACTCTATTCCTAATCGCCTTCTGGTTCCTTTAACCTCTACCGAGTTTGAGGTAGGCGTTGATCTGCGATTCTTAAGTAATCGTTTAGGGGTTGACTTCACGTATTACCAGCAGAGAACAACCGACGATATTCTGAACGCTCAGATTTCGCGGACTTCAGGGTTTGAGGCTACAACTATCAATATCGGTGAGATGGAAAACAGTGGCATTGAGCTATTGTTAACCGGCACTCCCGTTCAAAGTACCAACTTCTCTTGGGATGTACGCTTCAACTTTTCACTGAATAATAATAGAGTAGTCGCTCTATCCCCCGGAATTGAAAGATTTCTGACCGGAGAACCTCGTACCCGATCGGCTTTTACCGAAAATATTGTTGGGCAGCGATTTAGTACTATTACTGGATTTACTCAGCTAATGATTGATGGGCAACCTGTATTTAACGAAGATAGTGGGCAGCCTATACGATCAGCCGAAACTTCTATCTTAGGAAACGGAGTTCACAAGTACCTAGGCGGTTTAACCAACACCTTTAGCTGGAAAGGCATCTACCTGGATTTTTTAATTGACTTTAAAGCAGGTGCAGAACTCTACTCTGGTTCTAATTCTCGCTTCGTAAGTTCTGGTAAGCATAGAATGACCGTAGAACCTACTTCCGGACTAGGTTTCGTATCTGAGGGACGCGAATCGCTAACTGTGACTGGAGTTAATCAAGATGGTGAGGCATTCACCAAAACGCTGGATGAAACCGAGATTCAAGGATTCTGGGGTGCGTATGGAGGACTTGCCGATCGCTTCATCTACGATGCTTCTTTTGCCAAACTTCGGCAGTTGAGTTTAGGATATAGTCTGCCTAACAGCTTACTAGCCAATACCCCGCTACAATCTGTACGGCTTTCATTTGTAGGTAGAAATTTACTTCTGCTATATACCAGCTTGGAGAATGTTGATCCTGAATCGACCTACAATAATACTAACGGTCAAGGATTGGAATACTACGGAGTACCTCAAACCCGATCTTTCGGATTTAATTTGAAGGCAAGCTTTTAAACAACAAAACATAAATTAATAGAAATGAGATATTTAAGTATAGTACTACTCTTCGCTACTATCTGCCTGATGCCTCTATCAGGTTGCGATAATGAAGACTTAGTAGCTCTAAACGATGATCCTACTGCCGCTTTAGAACTAGACTGGAAGTTTATGTTCTCGCAGGGAATAGTACAGTCGGCGGAAAACCGCTTTATTAACGGAAGGGTACATTTAAATCTAGCATCAGGTCTGATTCAACATATGGCTACACTACAAATAGGTGGCGAACGCGGATCTGGCGATAAATACATGCGTCACCTAGATAGTTTTGATGGTACCATGCGGTTTTTCTATCCCAACGCGTTAAAGACGCTGGCGGAGATAGTCCGGCAAACCGGTCCCGAAGGAACAAACCCTAACTGGACCAATTTGAATCAGATGGCGCAGGTGATGTATACCATCCCCATGCATATCGTAACAGATTTGCACGGGAATGTGCCCTACTCTGAAGCCAATTCAGGAGTTGATGGGATATTCTTTCCTAAGTACGATGATCAGGAATTTATCTACAAAGATATGTTGGCTAAGTTGGAAACAGCAGCTAATACTATTGGAACCGGTCCCGACGATGTGGGTAATTCTGATCTGCTTTACAATGGTGACTATGACAAGTGGAAGAAGTTAGCTAACTCACTGATGCTGCGTCTGGCTATGCGAATCTCTAATGTTGATCCTAATACTGCTCAGGAATACGTACAGAAAGCAATTACTGGTGGTGTGATGGAGAGCAACGAAGATATGGCCTGGTTACAAATGGCCTCGGGTCCTAGCCAGTGGTTCAACCAGAATGGTCTTTCCCGCGCTATGATTCCCGATGACTGGGGTGCTAACAACATGTTAGGTAAAACGTTAGTTGATTGGCTGAAGGAGCGGAATGATCCTCGCCTAATGATCTACAGTGGAGGTATTGGTATATGGGGCGGCCCCTACATTACCGATTATGATGCTCAGAAGGGAATGCCTAACGGCTACGACCCGGAAACTATTCGGGAGTTTGAAGGTGTTTCCGAAGCTATTGATCGGGAATTAACGTACTCTCGTCTGAACCCCGCTATGTTGGATGTAGATGATCCATTTATATTCATGACTTACGCTGAAGTAGAATTTCTACAAGCTGAAGCGGTGCTGAAGGGCTGGGCAACTGGAAGTGCTGAAGAACACTTCAACGCGGGAGTGCGTGCTTCTATGCAACAATGGACTATCTTTGATGAGTCTTTTGTAGTAACGGATGATGAAGTAGATGCCTACTTAGCGGCTAATCCGTTTGATGGTACCGAAGAAATGATAGGTGAGCAGCATTGGGCAGCTAACTTCATGCAATGGTACGAGGCCTACAGTAACTGGCGTAGAACCGGATATCCAGAGCTTACTCCAGTAAATTATCCGGGTAATGTATCAGGAGGAGAAATCTTCCGCAGAATTGAATATTTCTCTATTGAGGTAGCCAGTAACCCTAACTTTTCGGACGGGGCTACCCTACCTGATGATGTGATGACCCGTATGTGGTGGGATGTGAACTAATCAATTAGCTTTATAATTATTGAATATAGCGGCACTGAAATTTTTCGGTGCCGCTATTTGTTTTTAGGTGCGATAGGATATTACGTGTAATAGACGGGATTTGAATGACGATTAAAACTGCTATTTATTTATTACTTCTAGGACTACTTATGGCTTGTAATCAATCTAAAGATGCCAAGCTACTTTGGTCTAAATCGCTGTACCAGATTGGTTCTCAGTCCTCCCCTAAAGCTACTGATTTAAATGGCGATGGAACATTAGATATTGTAATGGGAGCCGGCACTGAAGAAATAGCGTCTACCGAATACGGTGTAATTGCGTTGGATGGAAAAACTGGTGAACTTCTGTGGCAACAAAGTGCTACTGCCAGTATCGTTGGTTCGGCTACTTTCTACGATATTACTGGCGACAGCATTGATGATGTATTTATCGGAGGAAGAAACAATAATTTAATGGCACTCGATGGTGCCAATGGCGAAGTTATCTGGAAGTACGAATACATATTTGAGGATGACTCAATTCTACAGTACGCTCGCTACAACTTCTACAATAGCACGCTAGTTCCTGATCAAAATAACGACGGACACCCTGATTTACTAACCGTTAATGGAGGTAATTGGGATGCATTGCCTGGTTCCACCAGTGATCGTTTTCCAGGGGTGCTCATGCTACTCGATACTCAATCCGGTAGCATCTTAGCAGCCGACACTATGCCTGATGGGCAAGAATCGTATATGTCGCCTTTATACTTTACTCAACCTGACCGTGAGGAGGGAAATATCATATTTGGAACTGGTGGTGAAACTGCCGGAGGCAATCTGTACCAAACAACACTATCTGATCTGAAGGTCCAAAGGCTTAAAAATGCTACTGTACTAGTTAGCGAAGAAACCCACGGTTTCATTGCTCCTCCGGTAATTACCGACATTACGCAGGATGGACACTACGATATTATTGTCGCCTCACACGCTAGTCAAATTCATGCCATTGATGGAAAAACTCTGGAATCTGTCTGGACGCATTCTTTCCCCCAGATGGAATGTAGCAACAGTTTTGCGGTAGGGCAATTCACTGGTGACGCAACTCCTGATTTTCTGGCGATTATGAGCCGAGGAACTTGGCCTGATTATACTATCGCCACACAAGTAGTTCTCAACGGGAAAGATGGTACTATTGCCTACCAAGATTCTATTGGTTGTTTCTCCCTAACTTCTCCGGTAGTGTACGATATTAATAATGACGGATTAGACGAAGCAATTTTAAGTATAGGCGAATATGATTGTGCTACTCAGTTAACGGAAGAAGTTCGGTCGCCAGCTACTATACGAAATCAACTGGTGGCAATAGACTTCTCCCGCAATAAATATCAGGTAATTGCCCAGAATGAGGGCTTCAAAAACTTCTACTCAACTCCTTGGCTAGGCGATCTTGACCAAGATAATTATCTAGATGTAGTTTACCCGCAGTATTATAATGCTAACGATTTGTTCCGCTTTCTAGGTATGACAGTTAAACGACTCGACGTAGGCATTCCAATGAAGAAGCCAGTACTTTGGGGAGAGTATATGGGTACTGATGGGAATAGCGTCTTCCCTAGTTAGATTATCTCAATTTGACTGACTACTATGTACCAAAAAATCAATATAGCCCCGCTCATCCAACATTTTCTATTAGTAGTAATAGTCGTCTCGCTGGGCTGTGAATCGCAACCGAATAAGGAAGAAGAGTCTTTACCAGAAAGACAGCAAACTACTACGCTTTTTCAACTATTAGACAGTACGGCTACGGGTATTAGCTTCGTTAATCAGGTAGAAGATCAGAAAAACTTCAATATTCTTACCTACCGCAATTTTTACAACGGTGGCGGAGTAGCCATAGGCGATGTAAACAACGATGGATTAGCCGATCTATATTTTACGGCTAATCTAAATGGTAACCGGCTCTACCTGAATAAAGGCAGTTTTGAGTTTGAAGACATTACCGAGCAAGTTGGCGTAGCGGGAACCCGAGCTTGGAGTACCGGAGCCGCAATGGCTGATGTCAATGGCGATGGCTGGCTCGATATCTATGTGAGCAATTCGGGCGACGTGTCGGGCGATAATAAAGAAAATGAACTGTTCATCAACCGTGGGAAACTGACCGAAGAGGGGCTTCCTTCCTTTACTGAAGAAGCCGAGAAGTACGGACTCAACAACCAAGGATATTCTACCCAAGCTGCTTTCTTTGATTACGATATGGATGGTGATCTAGATTGCTATCTGCTCAATAATAGCTTCAAAGATCCTAGCCGGATCGATCTCTACAAAAGTATGCGAGACAAACCCGACGAACTGGGGGGAGACAAACTATACCGAAATGATGGTGGAACCTTCAAGGATGTAACTTCGGAGGCAGGTATTTACAGCAGCGCTATTGGCTTTGGTCTGGGAACAGTAATCGGCGATATCAACAATGACCTTTACCCCGATATCTACGTGAGTAACGATTTCTGGGAGCGCGATTACCTCTACATCAATCAGGGTGACGGCACCTTTTCAGAAGAACTACCCGCTCGTATTAACTTCTGTTCCATCTCTAGCATGGGCGGCGATATGGCCGATATTAATAACGACGGTCATCCTGAAATATTCACGACTGATATGCTGGCGGGAGACAACTATCGGCTGAAAGCAATGTCCGCTTTTGATCCCTATCATCTGGAGGATATGAAGTACCGAGCTAACTATCACTACCAAATTGGTCAGAATTGCCTGCATCTTAATAACGGGCAAGGCGATTTCCAGGAAGTGGGTATGTTGGCCGAAGTAGCTGCTACTGACTGGAGCTGGGGTGCTTTATTCTTCGATTTTGAAAACGACGGACGCAAAGACCTATTTGTGAGTAACGGTATTTACCGCGACCTGATGTATATGGATTTTCGGGATTACCTGAATGATAACGGAGTTTATCGGAAGATGGCGGCGAAAGAAGAAGTTGATTACCCCGCTCTGATTGCCCAAATGCCTTCTAACCCACTCAAGAACTTCGCTTTTTCTAACACCGCCAATCTGCAATTCAACAATCAGGCCGAAGCGCTGGGGCTAGCTCAACCTTCCTTCAGCAACGGTGCGGCCTACGGTGATCTGGATAACGATGGTGATCTGGATCTGGTAGTCAACAACGTGAATATGCCCACCTTTGTGTACCAAAACCAAGCAGAGCAGACAGCTAACAATTACCTGAAAATTAAACTAGAAGGATACGCGGCCAACCCATTTGGTATTGGCACTAAAGTGACTTTACGAAGCGGAGCAGATTTGCAAACGTTAGAAAACTACACCACTCGAGGATTTGAGAGTAGCGTTGAACCCTACCTCACTTTCGGAATCGGTCCAACGGAAACGGTAGATCAGTTAGAAGTAATCTGGCCTGACGGTGCCCAGCAAACGCTCACTCAAGTTTTAGCCAACCAAACGCTTACGTTGAAGTATACCGATGCTGCATTGCCAACAATCCAGAATCAAAATGGTAATACACCACCCGCCGCTTTTGCTGAAGTAAGTCAGGATTTGATTCAAGGGGAAGCCCAGCATGAGGAAAATACGTACAACGACTTTGACCATGAAATTTTGCTCTGGCGGATGCTTTCTACCGAAGGTCCTCGGGTAATTACCGGCGATGTGAACGGTGATGAGCGAGAAGATTTTATCCTACTCGGGGCTATTGACGATGAAGATAAACTATTTATACAAACTGCTGGCGGTAAATTTCGTCCGCTGACTGTTCCTGATTTTCAGGCTACCAAAGGTTTTGAAAGCAGTTGTGGAGCTTTGTTTGACCACGATGGTGATGGTGATTTAGACTTGATGCTGGGTGCAGGTGGTAATGAATATCAACGCGGTAGTCAGCAATTTGCTTTGCGCTACTTTGAGAACAATGGGCAAGGCCGCTTTACGCTAGATGAAACCCAGATACCGCCCATTGTTGGTAACTTTTCTGCCATAGAAGCCCAAGATTTTGATGCAGATGGCGACATAGATTTATTTTTAGGAGGTCGCTGCATTCCGGGTAACTACGGTCTCACTCCGCGTAGTTTCTTACTGGTAAATGATCAGGGTAGATGGCAAGATGCTACTCCCGAACCACTAGCGGGCGTTGGCATGGTAACCGATGCTACCTGGGCTGATATTGATGGCGACCAAGATCAAGATTTAGTAGTAGTGGGTGACTGGATGGGGGTGCATATTTTTAGAAATAATCAGGGGCAGATAACCGACAGTCAGATACTATCCAACAGTAATGGCTGGTGGACTCGCGTAGAAGCGGCCGATCTAGATCAAGATGGCGACGATGACTTTGTGTTGGGCAACTGGGGGTTGAATTCTAAACTCAAAGCTTCGCCTCAAGAACCATTGACCATGTTTGTGAACGATTTTGATCAGAACAATAAGAGCGAGTTTGTTCTAAATTGGTATCCTCCTCAAGACAATCAATCGTACCCGTTTGCTACCAAAATGGAACTTACTAAACAACTACCGAACTTACGGAAGCAAATTTTGAAGAACGAGGATTACGCCGCCCAAACCTACGAATCGCTATTCTCACCTACTACCCGGAATGCTTCTATCGCTTACGAGGCTGAGTATCTGGAAAGTGCTGTTCTTTGGAATGATAACACGCAATTATCTTTACAAGCTCTACCTGTTGAAGCGCAAGTAGCCCCAGTCTTTGCTATCGCAGTACACGATTGGAATAATGATGGACATGCTGATATTTGGTTGGGAGGAAATTTCTACGCGCTAAAACCTCAAGTAGGCCGTCACGATGCCAGTCGAGGAGTATTTTTAACCGGTTCTAGCCGACGGCGGTTTCGGTCGGTACCTAGCACAATGTCAGGAATCGAGGTAGAAGGAGAGGTGCGAGATGCGGTGGTTTTGCCGGTCAATCAATCATCGGTGATGCTAGTCGCCCGAAACAATGATAAAGTGCTCATGTATCGGAGAGATTGATAAAGTTCTGTTGAAATAGAGCTATTTCACATCTTCGTAGTCTACGTATTCTCCCCCTTTAAAACCTTCGGAAGGATTCTTATTCTTAGTCTGATCCTCAGGGACATAGTCAATATTAACATCGCCTTTTGGATGATGATGATTTCGGTGCTGTTGACGGCGGTGTTCCGGACCGAAACTACGCCCTCGCTGATTAGTATTTTTCATTCGTCGCCCCCCGCCAGTAATGCCATCAATCATACGCAGGATGAAGTCGCTGGCTTTGTAGACAACGTAGATAAATAAAACCGAGATAATGATAAATTTCAACATAGCTTAGAGAGTCTACTTATTTAACTGACTAACTAAGATACAAGTTTCGTTAGTCGCTTTTTCACTTCTCTCTAGTTTTTTAACATGCATGACCGAAACCTTGATAGGCTCAAAGAAGGGACATAAGGAAAGCCTAAGCTATAGAGGAAAAAGCTATTAAACTGTTATTAAGATACCACACCATCATTCCTTTTCGCCAACATATTTCTAATCCTAAAGTATCTGGTTTGGTTGTTCTTAAGACGAGGGTGGCACCTATTTTGAAAATTATTTTTGATTGTATCTGGCAAAGGCTCAACCAGTAACTTCATCTATTCTCCTTTAACTTTTATGATAACGATGTGATGATCCTTATCTTAAAAAACAGCTCCGTCTTCACTATCTCTCAGGGCATTATAGTTTACTTGCTTGGCACTCTCCTCGTAGTTTTCCTCGTTATCGCCTTCAGGCTCATATTCCCCTAAGTCTTTCTTGCCTAATCTTCCTAGCGATAGAGTGTTTGTCAATTGTAATGATCCGTAAAAAATGGCTTTAGGTCTGCCAAATGGGGAGGAGTGCCAGCGCAATCAGATCCAACTCGCAACCAATTATACGCTGAATCTGAGTGTCCCCACAAAGGGCTATAATAATATAACTCCGCAATGGGTGTTCCTTCCTCAGCATGCTTGTTAACTAGTATCGTTATTCTTGATTTATCATCACTGGTGTATCCTTCAAAAATATGGTGACGGGTACTAAAGCATCATCTAGTATTAAGTCAGATAATAAATTGAAAAAGTCTATGGAAGTTGAGGATTATTTAAGAATCGTTTACCAACTAATCGATTTGTTGCCGCCCTATGTATTCGCTTTCTAATATTGCCTCATTTCTAGGGTACAATGCATCTAGTTTGAACTACGTTTGATGAGTTAGGGTCAGCTTTGGGTGTTAGCGATGAAACTAACTTTCCCTTTTATAAGGAAAGAGCTATTCACTAAACGCTAAAATAACGTTATCCATTTCTGGTAGCTCGAAGTGGGCGAAGTGTTGCCCATCTTTAGTAATAATTTTTCCCTCAAAAATCTGCTGGGTTAATGATTGTATTAGATTGAAACTAGCTATTTCTTCTTTAGTATCTGTAAGTGGCAATGTTAGTGTGAAAGGCTGTTTTGCAAAAGCCTGGATACCATCACCGTTGATTTCTATATAAACGGCGTTACTCTTTTCCGTAGATTCAATTCTCCAACCTGCACTTTCTAATAATCTACCCGATCCTAAAAAAGCCGTCTTCACTTGGTTATCTTGATAGCTAATAAGGCCATAAGTGCCTTTAAAGCGATGCTGCTCAAAATGATTTTCTTGTTCTCCATTCTCATCGCTAAATATGTAATCTTGTTCATTATTCTGACGATGTACAGCGATGCCCGTAAAGCTCGGATTTTTGGTTTCTGCATCAAAATAACGAACCTGTTGAATATCCGAACCGTCCGTCTCACCATAGGCTTCTATAACTGAGACAAAGGGTCTAGTCTGGGCTTCTCCCTCCTGACGCACCACCAAGGTAGGTAGCGGTTTTTGGTAAAGCGTTTCAGGAGTAACTGCTTTATTGAGCGCACGGGAGGGAGGAGCCATCACAGAAAATATTTTGCGTTGAGGAAATCCTCGCATCCACAAATTCACTTGTACCACGTTATTGTCGGGAGCAGACATCGTAAATTGAGAAATAAAGTCTTGGTCGAAACTCGTGCTTTGTTTTTCTTGGAAATAGTCATAGCCGGGCAGATCACCCATCGTAGACGATAACTCGTTAGTTGGTGAGGTTACAATTGGTTTAGCCTCATTATCAAAGAGTTGGATTGCTGCTCCCTGGCTATGAAACAAATACTCGTGCTTTAGGTCTTGGCCGTCTAAACGAGCAGAGCGGAAGATATCAATAAAGTAACCACCACTTTCAGAAGTACGCACCGTTGCCGTTTGGCGATGCTGCCTGGCATTGGTTGATGGCTCCGAGAAGCTAACGCTTGAAAATGTATAGGGGCTGGAAAATGACGGCTGAATATTTGGGTTCGGAAAACAAGCTTCTAGCGTAAAAGCATTGTCAGATTTCATACTTCTGTAATCTGACTTACCATCTACCACCACAGTATTATGGGCTGGAAATCGGGCATAATACTCATGATGATCTTCTGACCAGTAACTCTCCCCCGCAGCACCGTCGGGGGCGAATACCAAGCCTTGGGCGTATAACTCAATATTGATTCCGTTGGTGTGCGAATGATTACCTAGCGAAGCATTCTGGGAAATCATCATACCCTGCTCCGGGTCGGTACCATTTCTTTGTACCAACCAACTTACGTTCGGAGCATAAAATACGGGCGTGGTCAAATTGGGAATGTTTGTATCTGCGGCTGGCTCCTTTAATTCATCTACGTAGAAAAAAAGCTGGAACAGCGAGTTAACTTCTTCCCGTTTATACAACCTTTGATCCATAAAGCCTTTAAGCTGATCGGTTATCATCGCCTCCTTTTTTAGCTCTCCGTATTTACGGTACTGGGCTACTAATAACTCAAGCGCATTAAACCGTAGCGTACTATGCTTGGCATCACCAAAAGCAACCGTTAAGCCATTGGGATATAAGTACTGAAAAGATGATAGAATCGCCTTCTCAACGAGCGGGTAGCTTTGTAGCAATTTATCGTTGTACACTCTATCCACTAAGCAGATTACCTCCAGGATGTCTTCTGATACCCCAGTTGAATAGCCCGCAGTCTCGGGCCAGATGCCCGTATTTTGGTCAAAAATCTTAAGTACATCCACCAATGCTTTCTGTTTCTCAGAATTTTGATTGATCATCTGATCCAGATAATACTGCTGCCCTCTTCTATCTTCGTATTGCTCATCATCTTCCAGGGCTAAAGCCAAATAGGTGATGTACCGCGCTTGCATCAGATTCCAGTTATTGTCAGGCACCCCAAACTTGATCTCCTGCTCTACCCATTTCTTTAAAACCGCATTAATCATCGCTATATCTTTTCCATTCGCCTTCAAGTAAGGGTACAGAAAATCGTAAGTAATAGTCACGGGTACGATGATGCGCTCGTGAATAACTTCAAACGTTTGCAAGCCCATGAGCTTAGCATTTCTATGATTTTCTACGGTGAGAGGCGGCTCCCGGTGATGCATACCTTCTACGTATTTCATCAAAATATCAGTGGCAAACTTAGCGTAGCGTACCTCTTCCGTAAGCCAAAATAAGAAAGCTGCATCTTCCGCTAGATCGAGAATTTCCTCGTTGATTTTTTCAATAACGTGACCGGTTTCAGCAATGGGAGCCCACTCCCAGGGCTGCCCGTCTTTTGCTTTGTTTTGTAGGTAAATCCCCCGTTCATCGTCCATGTAAGGCTTTACATCTTCCAGAGCGGGCACCATGTAATCCGTTGCCCAATCGCGCGAGCCAGAAAACCGAACGGTAGGCACTGCTGCTTGCCCCTCGCCGTGCGAGTAATCCATACCATTCACAAATACTCTCTCGTACCGCGTTTTCCAGTACATCTGCAATCGGGAAATTATCCATTTAGGATCTGACTGGTGGCGGGTCACGTACGGTTCAACGTGCTGTTTCAAATCCTCCACGTAGCTACGGGTTCTTTCGGATTGATTTAGCCGATCCATAAAAGCTTCTCGGTCAGTATTAGATACATATATTCTGGGGTGGTCGTAGGCTGTTTGGCCTTGGAGATTGCTGAAAAATAGGATAAGTAATAGAACGGGAAAGAATCGGTTTACGGCACTGAGTAACATAAATTCCAATTTTTGAGTGTAGTATAGATTTATATTGACCTTAGCTGTAAGTCAATAACCAAAGTTAGTCTCCGTTATTTCTTCACAGATTATGAAGGTACAATTTCCAACCTTCTTTTTCCTTTAATTCGGATAGTCTTCTTTATTAACCACTGAGCTAGTAAAACCGTGTTAATTAAGCTGCCCCCAATAATTAGTGTAGTTGGATCTAACTCACCCGTATTGATGACGTCTATTGCTGGGTAACTAATTCTTTGATATTTTGTGTTTCATCAACAAAAACCGTCTTTTTATTATCTATCAAATTCCGAATTCCTTCTGTATTTGACCTGAAAACTCAGCAGATTTTGATAAGTTAAAGGTGGTTTATGATAAAGCCAAAAAGCAGTAACGATATGAAAACATTGACAGAATATAGCAAGGTGCTCGGCGAACAGTTGAGCTAAGGTCAGGTAAAAAAACGCTGATGCATTAATCAGTACGCTCAGTGCGGGGCACCTCGTGCCGAGCGTACGTGTAACTGATGGATGCTCTCTGAAGATGAGAACGAATATGACCGGTATCACCGTATGTTAGATAGCAGTCTTAAGAATGTCGTTGATAGAAAAGCTTAATGTGAGTATGCTTGCTAATAGTAGCGAGTACTTCCAAGACAAAGACTACGCAGTAATCTTGCATGATCCTAGTGGTATGTGAACTTGCAATAAAAAGTTGGACAAAAAGTTAAGCCGCATTTTGGTAATGATTCTGATTGATTTTGGCTTCGTACTCTACAGGGGCGAGATACCCTAGCGAAGCGTGCATTCGCTTCCGGTTGTACCGCAGCGGCGGACCGTCAGATCTCAATAAATTCAAATATGGCTAATTTTGTTTCTGCTATTGTAGCCGGTTCAACAGCGTATATCAGCTCTAATTTAACAGTCAGCTACCGCATTATCCCAACAGTTACCCTTTCGGTCGGGTGCCGAGCGCTCATACTCTGTATGACAAGAGGATAAGCTTTAAGCAAGTTTCTAAACTTGCGACAGGCATACCAGGCGTCGGTCGCTGGAAACCTCTATCCGAATGAAAAATCAGTTCAGAGGCTTGGCCTGCTATATTTGAGTGGACACTGAGTTAAGCCAAGTACCACCCTTACTCCAACTATTGAACCGGACCGCTGGGCGGTACCCATAGACCGTAGACCAACACGGAAAGTCATGCGGTAGACTGCGCCATGGACAGTCAGTTTTCACCGGGCGCCGGGCGCTACATAGAAAATGGCATTAATAGCTTCCTTCAGATCAACAGGCGGACATCCTTTACCACTTTGTCCATACTTACTGACTGGTAATAACTTTCTTAACTGCTTCCATCCATTTTCGCTAATACTACCGGGCGCCGGGCGCTAGGATACTTTGGCCTTTTTACTTTCTTTAACGTAGTACTCAT
>CAKZPJ010000868.1 GCA_937138955.1 uncultured Flammeovirgaceae bacterium
CTAGTGATTTGAGTGCCGATAATCTGTACGTATATCCGAATGCGAACGCTACTACGCCTGAGAATTTCTCTAATATTCGCCGTTTATACGGAGTGTATACTGATATACAATTTGATTATGATAATTACTTCTTCATCAATCTTACTGCCCGAAACGATTGGAGTTCAACACTGCCTGAGCAGAATAACTCTTTCTTCTATCCGGGTGTAAGTACATCATTTATCTTTACCGATGCTCTAGGAATTAGCAATAGCGTTTTGTCTTACGGTAAGTTGCGAGCCAGTTGGGCCAACGTAGGTAGCGATGAAAATCCTTATCAATTGGCATTTAACTACACACCAGTTCCTGACTTATTTACGCAGTTTGTAGCTGATAATACGTATCCGCACGGAGGGCAATTAGCCTTTGCGGCTACCAATACCATTCCTCCTGGAAATTCGCTTTTGCCTCAGAACCAGAACACGTTTGAGATTGGTACCGAATTACAGCTCTTTGATGGTCGAGCAACCATTGATTTTACCTATTATAACACGGTAACTTCCGACCAGATTATCTCGGTGCAAATTCCGCAGTCTACTGGTTTTGAAGCGGTACGAACCAATGTAGGTGAGGTTAGTAATAAGGGAATTGAAGCTCTTTTAAGTGTTACCCCCATTCAGACTACCAACTTCAACTGGGACATAACGTTCAATTTTACTCGAAACCGTCAGGCGGTAGAGAATTTAGCTCCTGGGTTAGATGAGTTAGCTCTAACAAGTGGCTTTAGTGGTCTTTCGGTACGAGCCGAACCAGGCCAAGACTTTGGACTATACGGTGCCGGTTGGTTGCGAAACGATGATGGCGAACTAATTATTAACGAAACTACTGGTGAACGTCAAGTAGGCGATCGGCAACGCTTTGGTAGTATTTTCCCGGATTACCTATTGGGAATTCAGAATAACTTTAACTACAAAGGTGTTAATCTGAGCTTTTTGATTGACATGCGCCAGGGCGGTGTCCTTTGGTCTAACACCACGCAAACCCTGCGTTCTTCTGGACGAGCTGCCGAAACTCTAGCGAATCGTGGACAAATATTCATTGATGAGGGGGTAATTCAGAATGAAGATGACACTTTCCGACCCAATGACGTACCCGTTCGATCGATGCAAGACTGGTGGGGAACGTATGCGGGAGCGAGCATAATAGAGAGTAATATTTTCGATGCTACTTACGTGAAACTGAGAGAGGTTGTCTTGAGCTATTCTTTACCTCAATCGCTGATAGAAAACACTTTTTTCCAGAAGGTTGCTATTGGTATTGAAGGGCGCAACCTGCTGCTCATTCATAGTGAGGTTCCGCATATTGATCCGGAAACTAACTTCTTCGGCACTAGCTTAATTGGCGAAGGTGTAGAATTTAACAGTGTACCTTCTTCTCGAAGCGTTGGATTTAATATACAGCTTGGTTTTTAACACTTGTGCAGCAAAAAATAATGATAATTATGAATATATTACATAAAACAAAATATATACTGTTAGCTTCGGTGCTGTGGTTAGCTTCATCTTGCGAGAGTGACTTTCTCGATGTAAACCAAGACCCTAACCGAGCCACCAGCGCAGAGCCTCCATTGCTCTTCACCGGTGCGCTTAACCAGTACTCCAATAATCGGGTAATTGACTTTGGCCCTACGGCTGCTACGGCCGCCCAATTATGGTCCGGAGGTGGTAACTTAGGGGCAGGAGTGTTTACCCGTCCTGAACGCTACATCATCAGTATCTTCTCTAACGGAAATACGTGGCGCGCACATTATCGGGAGATTCAGAAGAACCTTACCTTAGCTATTCAAGGAGCAGAAGGTGCTGATCCAGTGAACAATAATGCGGCCGCCCAGTGTAAAATCTTTCGGGCTCTTACGTTTTTGTCTACTACACTAATTTGGGAAGATGCCCCTTTTACTGAGGCTGTAGATATTGATTTTGAAACGCTAGAGCTACAATCGCCTAACCCTACCTTTGATCCCCAGGAACAGGTGCTGAATGGAGTACTTGGTTTATTAGATGAGGCTTTGGCGCAGATTGATTCTGAAAGTCCATTATCAATTACTGGTAATGATTTGATCTTCGGTGGTGATATGGATAATTGGCGCAAGTTTGCCAAATCATTAAAACTCCGAACACTCATGATTATGGTAGATGCTGACCCGTCTAAGGCGGGTGACATCGCAGCGTTGATTCAGGAGGGAGATATGATATCTTCGGCCGCCGATAACGCTGAGTTTCCTTTCTTTAGCGAATCCGGTAACCGTAACCCGTTCTGGGAAACATTAAATGCTTTCGCTGGTGCTCAAAACTTCTTTTATTATGCTAGTGAAGCAATGGTTGGTGTGATGAAGAAGTACAACGACCCTCGCTTAGATGTATATTTTGAACCTTATGCTGGCGGCGAAGTAGATCCCAATGGCGAAGTGATGGGAGTGCCTCCGGGCGATAATATAGATCCGAATATAGCTTGGGTACTTAGCACAGCTCCGGTTGGGCAGGACGGTACATTTGAATTAGTACGACCCAATACCCCCGATGTATTGTTTTCGTATCAGGAGCAATTATACTTAGAAGCGGAAGCTATAGCTCGGGGATTAGCTCCGGGAGGAGTAGCTGAAGCTGATGCTCGATTCCGCGCCGCTACTCAAGCTGCTATGGCGTACCGAGGAATAAGTGAAGAAGCTACTACTGCTTTCTTGGCTACTATTCCCACACTAACCGATGCTAACGCGGTAGAAGTGATTGCTGAAATGACCTGGATTGACCAAATTATTCGTCCGCTAGAAGGCTGGACCACTTGGCGAAGAACCGAAATGCCATCGCTAGAAATACCTGAAGGTGCACAAACCACGGGGTTATTCATGCGCTTTCCGCTACCTCCTGATGAAGTGTCGGCTAATGATAATGCGCCGACTGAAAAGCCGTTAGACGAAAAAATGTGGTTCAACAGATAAAATTGAATAAATGATGAATGCAATAAAATTATATTATACATTATTCGTAGCGGTTACGGTAATTGCTTTCAGTAGCTGTGAAGAGTTTGAAGATGATCGGCTAGATTTCTCCGACTCTCAAGCACAATTTGTACAGCTATCCAGTGGCGGTGCTATTGAGGCGGCTCCGACTGATACCGTATCAGTAGAGATAGAGGTTCGGGAAAATTTATATACCGATATTAATGTAAACTACGAGATTACAGGAGCTATTACCCAAAGTGGTACCGCTACTATTCCTAATGGTGAGCTAGATACTACGGTTGATGTTATTTTGCCGGCAACCGCTGGAAGTGCTGCTTTCAGGCTAACAGGAGTAGACAACGGCTTGCAAGTAGGTCGTCCTAATACTTCAGCCTCAGCGGTAGAAAGATCAATTAGCTGGGAATAAGAAGTGTACCAGTGATCTTATCAGATTGTTTTATCTGATAAAGTAAACAATGAAAACCCGTCTGAGAAGGCGGGTTTTTTAGCTACAATTGACATTAACGAAAAGCTTATTTTTAGAACAGCTAAAGCAAGAACCTTTGTGTAAAGAGTTAATTTAGTAGCGCTATTAATAGTATGTATAATTCTAAAATATTATATAACTATGTATAGTCAACGCCTAAAGAAATACGACAAAAGCAATACGCTTCTTACAATGATAATTTTAGACGTATTCCGAAAAGAACATTATAGCTTGCTAATCTGATAAGTTTTGTAGAACTTTAATTGAACAAAAACAGATCGCATTTTTCTCACCTGATATTTTCTGTCTATGGTATTGATGATTGATGACGATTTGGATACGCTAGAAATTTATCAGATAATTGCTGCTAAGAGCTCTCATGCTAACCAGTTTAAAGTTTTCAGTAGTCCGGTAGCAGCTCTACGCTGGTTAAAAAACCAAGTCATCACCGACAGTGTGTTTCCTCGCTATTTACTCTTAGCGCTAAACATGTCGGAGCTTCACGGGTTTGAGTTTATAAAAGAATTCGAGCGAAAATTGCCTTACCGGCAGCTTAATACCGAAGTAATTGTGCTATCCAATTCCATCCGATACCAAGATCAATTCCGATCAAAAAAATACGATAGTGTAAACGAGTTTATAAGTAAGCCATTATCCAATGAGCGATTCTTCTCCCTCCTAAAATCAGCTTCAGGTATCAATACAATAGAAGCATAGTACAGCAGTCTGTTTAATAATAAAAGGACAAACATCTGACTCTATCAACGTCACTATAGATTTTGGCTCTCCTACAGCTATCAGTATAGTTTGGCTTATAACTACTCGCTCTACTTGAGACACCCCCGCCACAATAGTAAACTATCTTTATTTATGTGTAAGATATCCTTTGGCACTTCATAATTTGAAGAGTCTTACATTGGCTAGTACAAAGTAAATCTATTGAACTGTACTTTAGAAAGTTGTCTTTTACAACGCAACAATCAATAGTATAATGGCAAAATGCATATTTTTGAATTTTTACTTTTAGTATTTTTTCAATAAGTGTATTATTGTAGTTGGTTAAGCTGAATATGAGCAGCAGATCACAAGAACTGAGGAATATTTCCAATAATATAAGTCTATTCATAAAAATTTAATACAGCCGTTCTACGCCCATAGGCAAAGATTTGTGGTGAAAACTCAATTATTTTAGAATAATTATAGGCAATTAGGTTTCTTTTTAAAATCAAAGATATATTTTTGCTATTCTGTTGAGGAATCGAGGATTCAAATTTAGCTATCAGCAGCGGATATAAGAAGTAAGTAAACGTACGCTATTGCCAGATGGGCATTAGTCATTTTGACATAAGGAGCTATTTAAAATACTATAAGTGTGATATATTAATTTAAACTAAAATGTGAAACTATGAGGTACAATTCTACACAACTCACCTCGTCAGGCCACCCATTTTCTCTCGTGAAGGGAATAGGGATTTTTATTCTGACACTCCTATTATCAGCCCAAGTATGGGCACAAGACAAATCTATTTCCGGTAAAGTAACATCTGAAGAAGATGGTAGCACTTTGCCCGGGGTAAATGTTATCGTGAAAGGAACTAGCCAAGGAACGGTTACTGATATTGACGGTAACTACCGAATCAACGTTCCAGAAGAGGCAGAAGTCCTTTCGTTTAGCTTTATTGGTTTAGAAGCCAAAGAAGTTGCCATTAACGGGCGATCTACCATCAATGTGGCGATGACATCCGATACCCGTCAATTATCAGAAGTAGTTGTAACGGCTATTGGTATTGAGCGAGAAAAGAAAGCCTTAGGATACGCTGTATCGGAAGTAGAAGGCGAAACGCTGCAACAACGATCTGAACCAGACGCCGTGCGAGCTCTAACCGGTAAAGTACCCGGAGTAAACATTGCTGGTTCCGGCGGTGGGGTTGGTTCGGCTACCAACATTACCATTCGAGGAAACTCTTCTATGTTAGGCAATAACCAACCGTTATTCGTTGTAGACGGAGTTCCTTTTGACAACTCGGTAACTCGTACTGGCAATGGTTTCGAGCAGGGAAACCCCATGTCAAACCGAGCTTTTGACTTAGATCCTAACATGATTGAGTCAATTACAGTATTAAAAGGAGCTTCAGCTGCCGCTCTTTACGGTTCTCGAGCCGCTAACGGCGTAATTGTGATTACGACTAAGGCTGGGAAAACCGGTAGTAAAAAAGGTCTAGAAGTTTCTTATAACGGTAGCTTCTCATTAGAAGAAGTGGCTATGCAGCCTGTTTACCAGGATGTATTTACCCAAGGAGCCACCTTCGGTAGTAATAACTTTGTATACAACGGTGGTTTCTTTGGAACTTGGGGACCTCCTTACTCGGAAGTAAACCGAGAAATTGCAGCGGGAGATCGCACAGTGCCTCATCCACTGCAGCGAAAGTATGGTAACCCGAGTTCGGCTCTTTATGTAGGTGATCAATATCCAGAAATTCTGGAAAACCTTAATGAAGTAGTTCCTCATACCGACAACTGGAAAAACTTCTGGGATACCGGGTCATTGATGGAGCATTCATTTCAGGTAACCAGTGGCGGAGAGAAAGTCTCACTAACTGCGGGTGTTTCTCGTACCGACAACCAGGGTATTATTCCTTCTTCAGAGTTAGATCGTACTAGCATTAACTTTGGTGGTACTACTACGCTAGAAAACGGATTGTTTATTAACGGTAACGTTAACTATGTACGTACCAACCAACGTACTGCCCAACAGGGAGCTGAACTTATTGGTGGTGGTGCCGCTGGTTCATCCCTTATCGGTATGTTATACCTGCTTAGTCCTTCTTATGATTTAACAAATTATCCTTACGTAAACCAACGAACCGGAGGAAGTGTTTACTACCGAAATGGGTACGATAATCCTTACTGGGTATCGGAGTTTGCTCCAATCTCGAGTAATGTTGACCGCTCGTTTGGTAAGGCGCAAATTGGCTATGATCTGTTTGACTGGATGACCGTATCCTACCAGATTGGATTTAACGCCTACACTGACCGTCGTTCTAGCTTATTGCCCGCCGGTGGTGAAAATGTACCTCCCGGACAATACATCGTTGACGATATCTACCGACGGGAGTTAGATGGAGTATTCTTAGTCTCTATTGACAAAAGCCTGAATGCTGACTTCAATCTGCAAGCCCAGTTTGGTCATAATGCTAATGAGCGGGTTTTTGAGCAAACTACTGTGCTAGGTAATGGCATCATTGACGGAAGTATCACTAATATTGTAAACACCAGTAGTCAGGTAATGCAGCGTGACCTACAACGTCGCCAGCGTTTCCAAGGAGCTTTTGGTAATGTTTCGGTATCATACCAAGACTATCTGTTTCTTAATGTGGCGGCTCGTAACGACTGGTCGTCAACTCTACCGGATGGTGAAAATAGCTACTTTTATCCTAGCGCAAGCTTATCTGCGGTGATAAGCGAGGCATTTCAAATGCCAGAAGCGGTTAGTTTCGCTAAGTTACGGGGTGGTATAGCTACTGTAGGTAACGAAGCTAACCCATACCTTACTCAAACTCCATTTATCTTGAACGATAGTGATGCGACAACTGCTTACCAGGATATACAGTTTCCGTTCACTAATCCTGATGGAACATTTAATGTTGCTAATGCCAAGAGCACCTTGGGTAGCCCAGTTCTGAAGCCTGAGTTTACTACTGAATACGAAATAGGAGCTGAATTTGGGTTCTTAGATAACCGTATTGGCTTGGATGTAACGTACTACAACCGTCAGAGTACTGATCAGATTGCCCAGATTGACGTTGCTTCTTCTACCGGATACTTACAAAAGGTAACTAACATCGGGCAGGTAGATAACTTCGGCTGGGAAATTGGGTTAGATCTAACCCCACTTCGAACGGCTGGCGGGCTTACCTGGAATGTGTATGCTGCATTCACCCGTAACCGCAACGAAGTAGTGGATCTAGGTGACCTCGAGCAAGTGGTTTTGGGCGGATTCTCTAACCTAGGTATTGTTCATCGTCCTGGACAACCTTTCGGGCAAATCTTAGGAACTGACGTGCTACGCTGGAGTGCTGAAAACGGTCTACGTGATCCCAACGGGCAGGTGCTTGTAAATCCTACCAGTGGCAAGCCATTTGAAGATCCTGAGCTACAGGTAATCGGTGATCCAAATCCGGACTTCTTACTAGGAGTTACCAGTACATTAGGCTGGAAAGGGTTTGAGTTCATGTTCTTAATCGACTATCAGCACGGGGGAGACATGTACTCTTTCTCGGCTGACCAGATGCTAAGTCGAGGGGTTTTAGGTAGCACCACTGATCGAGTACCTCGGTTAGGCCCTGGTATACTAGGTAATACCCAAGGTCCAATTCTGGATGAGGATGGTAACACCATTTTCTGCGATGATGGCGGTAATGAATCCTCTTGT
>CAKZPJ010000869.1 GCA_937138955.1 uncultured Flammeovirgaceae bacterium
ATTCGATTTCGCCGTATTAGCTCTTGATAAAATTCAAGCAAGTTCATGCGACAATCGTTTAGTATAAACAGTTCGGAGGATGAGATAGAGCAGCAAGCCGATGGGTCCTAATAAGAAGGTAAATAGTAAACAGGGAATGATGAACCAGTGCGATATTCCTAGCTTCTGAGCATTTTCTACCTCCCAACTACCCACAAACAGATCAAAAGCTAGATAGTGTACCCAACCTGCTAATAGCGACCATGGGTTTTCAAAAAGCTGACTTACTTCGGCTAGCGAACCAAAGCCGCCTTCCGAATCACCAAAGTGCGTAATAATTAGAATGGTGTACAGTACTGAAAGCAAAAAAACCACTCCCAGACGAACCAACGTAAGAGTATATTTCCAGCGGAAAGCCACGATTAGCAGAATCCAGCCGATAAGAACAAAGGTATTCGCGAAAGAAAAGATGGGTTCAGGTTGCATGGTTGGCAGTTTAAAATTTACCCCGGCTCCCCCGGAACTTATCCGGGGCGGGGTGGAAAATTGATAATGATTAGAACTCGGCTTATGCTTTTCTATACAAAGAACAGCAAGAGATACTGAAAAACAAGAAAAATTAGGGGCAGCCGACCAGTTAGCAGGGTAGACCGTAAAATAATCATGATGAACGGTTAGCGAGCGGATCGAGTGATACGTAATGCTACCATATGCTCAAATTCAGGTAAATCTATCTGAATGGTTTCATCGTTACTAGAGAGCGTTCCAGTGGCAATGGTTTCTCCGGTAAAGGGAGTAATAAACTCGTAGGCAAAATCTCCCTGGGGCAAATTCAGTTTAACCCAATCCGTAGCCTGACCAGTGAAAAAGATCGCGTACT
Organism: uncultured Flammeovirgaceae bacterium; assembly: GCA_937138955.1. Lineage (GTDB taxonomy): Bacteria > Bacteroidota > Bacteroidia > Cytophagales > Cyclobacteriaceae > Tunicatimonas. The sequence goes on from CAKZPJ010000869.1 coordinate 860, forward strand.
GCTGACCTGCTTCAGCCAGACACTGAGTTTCTAATCCCGGAGCATGAACAACCGTAGAAAATTCAGGGCGCATACGAATATAGTCTAGTGATTCCATAAAGTCATGCAAGTAGACTAATTGTTGACGCAGTGAAGTACTGCCGCCACCCGGAGCATCGTTACTGCCTTTCCCATCTTCGTGACCCACGTAAAACGAATAATCAAGATTATTGAACACACTGCCACCCGCTACGATGAACTGCCAGGCTTGTCGCAGATAGGTGGTGTCTGAACTCCCTGCAAACCCGGATTCATCAAAGCTGATGGGGCGATCCCAGGCGTAGTTCATCCAAACGGCTTCAGGCCAAGCGTAGTGGAAATTGAGAATATTCACGCCGTCTTCCACTTCTTCCAACGAGTGACGGAAGTTGCAGTAATTTTGAGCGATTAGGTGTTTTTTGGCTAGCTCCTGCTCAATAAGTCCAATTTGATCAACCATGACCTGCTGCCACTCTAGCGACGCTTCAGAAGCAGTGTGAGCCCACTTCGCCCAAGATAACCCTTCAGGGTCTAATGTTTTGAGTGTTCGTAGGGCATCTTGTGGATCATCCGACCAAGGTTCGTTCTGGATTTCGTAGAAAATATTATCAAACGAATTAAGTTTAGTCACAATCTTAGCGACCAGTTTTTTCTGATAATCAGTCAGCGAGCCGTTCGCCAGTGTATTAGATTTCTTCCGATCTATTTCGGGAATATCATTCACATTATTACCGGAGTTAAATGGGTTTCGCTCCCAAGATTCATCCGCGTAGGTAGAGCAAAAGAAAGTTACTTCTACAATGATATTTCGCTGATCAGCCTCGCGAATGAAATCCGTCAACCGTTCAAAGTAGTCAGGGTTCCACTCATCCAAATCAAACTTCTTCTCTCCTTCGTACAACCCAGCTTCATCAGTACGCTTCCAGGGAGTAATAAAGCGATTCACTGCAGGAGCTAATGTGTTATTTCCAATATTAAAGCTACCGGGAATTTCTACGTAAGAACCTACGAAAATCCGGGTGTAGTTCATCCCCTCCTGCTGCATGGTCTTCAGATAGGCTTGATAGTCAAAGTCCAGATTAAGTACCGCCCCGTAGTGTTCAGCCGAAGTAATCAGCAGCGTGGGCTTGCCCTGGTAAACAAAGTAGTGAGGATTATCCGGATGTAACGCAATGGGTTGTTGGGTCACGTTGGACTGAGCCACAACTGATTGAATTGCGGATGCGCTAAATAGAATGAGCGATAGCGCAGTAATACGCAGAGAAGAAAGCATGGTAGATTGTTGAAGTTAGTATAGTAGGCTTAAGCCTATTCTAATTTAGTCGTGACGTTTCGTAAATACATATCGGTAATCACTAATGCTGCCATTGCTTCCACAATCGGAACCGCTCGGGGCACCACACAAGGATCATGACGGCCTTTTCCAGAAACGGTTACGGTCTCCCCGGCTTCGTTCACACTGTCCTGATCTCGCATAATCGTAGCCACGGGTTTGAAGGCCACTCGGAAATAAATGTCTTCACCATTGGAAATACCTCCTTGTACACCACCCGAGTAATTAGTTTTAGTACGAATGGTTTCTCCGTCTTTATAAATCTCGTCGTTGTGTTGAGAACCACGCAGAATAACTCCGTCAAACCCACTACCGTACTCAAACCCCTTCACCGCATTAATACTCAGCATCGCCTTGCCTAGTTCAGCATGTAGCTTATCAAAAACTGGCTCACCTAAGCCCGCCGGAACTCCGGTAATCACCGCGCTTACTACTCCGCCAATGGTATCCCGGTCTTTACGAACCAGATCGATCAGTTCAATCATCTGCTCAGCAGTTTCTAAGTCAGGACAGCGAACTGGAGTAGCTTCGGTTTGAGAGAAATCTAAATCAGCGTAAGACTTTTCTAATCGCAGAGCGCCCACCTGAGAAACATAGGCTTGTACGTCAATCCCTTTATGCTTTAAAAATAGTTTAGCTACGGCTCCGGCGGCTACTCGCGCGGCGGTTTCTCGAGCTGAACTACGTCCACCCCCTCGGTAATCCCGTGCTCCGTACTTAGCGTGGTAGGTATAGTCCGCGTGCGACGGACGGAACTTATCGGCAATGTGCGAGTAGTCTTTACTTCGCTGATCTTCGTTAGGAATATAAATCGCTAAGGATGTTCCGGTTGTTTTCCCTTCAAATACGCCTGACAAAATCTGAAAGGTATCGCTCTCGCGGCGTTGGGTGGTAATTTTTGACTGCCCTGGTTTACGCCGACCCAGCTCCTGCTGAATAAAGCCTTCGTCTATTTGCAACCCCGCTGGGCACCCATCGATCACTACCCCAATTCCCTTTCCGTGCGATTCGCCGAAGGTGCTGATTTTAAACAACGTTCCGTAAGTATTGCTCATCTTCTTATTCCAAAATTTCTATCCGCCTCCTTTGGCATATGTCAGCAAAATCACCTGAATTAAAAGTGACCAAATAATCTATTTTAAGCGATATATCCATTAGAACTTCTCTTATTATTAAATCTACTAGGCTGAAGGTCTTCCGGTTATTTTTATTAAAAGAACCGAAAAATATATTAAAAGCATTCTCACGATATTCAACATCATCAATCAGCGTAGTTGATTTCTGTACAAATCGAGCGAACCCCTCTACTCGTCGTATATCTCTAGTAAACCGAGTATTTAAAAACTCATATAGCGTAGGCCAGGGAATCAATATATTTTCATCGCGAATTAGTTCAATAATCTCGCTAGCGTTACCATGATGCTGGTCTCCAGAGTCATGCAAGGCTATCCAAAACCCTGTGTCTACCAATACACTTTTACGCACCGCTATCTTCTTGAGCATTCTCAATGCTAGAAGCGTAACCTTCCCATGGTGCGCGTTTTCTACCGCCTACAATAAATTTTCCTTTATTCAATTTGCCATCACGCCAAATAAGATATATCCGATCATCACCTTTAAACTGAACGCTATTGTTAAGTTGATGAGTGATATTTTTGACGAAGTCACCTTCAATTTCAAGTTTAAATACCGCTAATGCACTTCCACACTCTTTGGCTCGGTGCTCGTCTAACCACTGGTATAGCCCCTCATAATCTCCTTTAAGACCAAGATCATAAGAAAGCCAGAATGTTTTTATATTGTTTTTCATGATGGCTCAAGTAATTGCTTTATGATTTTTATTTCCTGAAAGTGATTACTGCCACCAAGGCTAGCATTCCGATGATCAGGATATTAGCGGTTAGTTGTAGCCAACCATCGTTATTACGACTTTGTAAAGTGTTATTTACTCCCGCAATTCGGTTATAGAAAGAACCTACATCCTGCGAGCTAATGTATTCGTTCTTGCGGCTCTTCCCTTCTACCAATACTTGAATGTCAGAAGTCAGCGTATCATACTGCTGAATAGCTGTATTGAAAAACACCCAGTTAAAATAATCACCCAAATCATATTCGCCGGGCTCATTGGGTACCGCGTAATACGAAAAGGCTTTAGAACCCGTCACCTGATTGCTACGCCTATTAATATTTTGCTCTACACTAGGGTCATAGAAGTCAAAAGCGGCGGTGGCACGAACGGGAGGTTTTTCAATATAATTGATATTCCCTTCTCCCATAATTTTGAAGGTGTAGTTGAAGCTCCCTCCGGTGTTCAACTCTTGCTCCGAGATAGATTCATCTAGCCGATAGTTCCCTACCGCTACTGATGCTTTTAGAGGGTGCGGTGGTAGCTCTTTCACGTACACCGTATGCGGGTCAGTCTGAAATTTCTTAAAATCCTCTTGCCGACGGCGGCCAAAGACCGAGGGGTTTTTCGCCACTTTATATTTAATCATGGTAAGAGGTACACTCGGAAAACGAATCGGCTCAGTATTGTTCGGGTAGTAGGTCGCTTGATATATTTTGTACTGCGTATATCCTAGACCGTTAATGGTAACTGGTTGCCCGTTAATATTCTCGATGTTAAAGTTTTCTTCCCACACACTAGAAGGGCGCAGTTCTTTTAGAATATCCGTCAACTGTTTTCCAATATCATAAAACTGTAGTGGTGCTTGATTTTTGTCCGATAGATAGAAGGCCAGCGTGGTGGTGAACCCTTCGCCTAGGTAGACAGTATCCTTACTAGTGGTTAATGCCAGAAATGCTTCCGCTTTTACATCTACAAATTCCTGAGGCTGATTGCGCCGACCAAACAAATCATCAAAAGGATCGCTGAAGAATGGGTTCTGAGCACTGCGCTGCTTGGGTGGGCCTACCGTAATGGTAGTTCCGGGCGAGCTAACTTCCGTATCGTTCACCGCAATAGTGAATGGTGACAACTTAAATGTACCCTCTCGGGAAGGTAGGTACGATTGTGTAACGCTATACGACGATGAAATTTGTCCGTTGATAATATTGGTAGAAGATGAAGAAGAGGTTCCAGCTTTTTCAAATCCGGCAATATTAGGGAAATCCCCATAGCGCCGAAGTCGATCATTGGCTATCCTCAACGTAATGGTAAACTGCTCATTAGTACCAATTTCGCTGGGCCCTAGTTCTACCGAAATATTCTGTGCTTGAATTGAAGCTGTAATTGATAGAAAAGACAGGATTAATAAAATATTAGAAATATTATTCTGCATAAACAGCTTTGAGTAAAATAAAATAGCAGCCTTCATAGTATTTCCGGTTCAAGAACTTGCAAATTAGCATAACTTATCATATATTTAAAGTCCATTCAGTTGTAATCAATTATGGTACAACATTTTAGAGAAAATGGCTTCCTTTCATTTCAGTGTTAAGAACGTTTTTTCACCTAAACCCTTTTACGCCTATGCAAATATACAACAGGCACGTAGACGCAAAGCGTATTCATGCTGAGCTAAGTTATTCTAAACTTATTCTCGCTAAAGTAAGTTTTGACTCTCTTCTTTTTCGTAAAGAATTGAAGAAAGCGTTAACGATCTTGTTACCTGCGGATGTTGAAATGCTTAAAAGTTGGTGTTACATCAAATTCGGACAGCAGTACCGAAGCATCCTAGATGAGTGTTTTTCAAAAACACACCTTAATTAATTTGCAACAACTATTAAGATTCTGAAAGCTGTCTTTTATTAGACAGCTTTTTTATTTGCTGGCAAATCGAATATTGCGTTTAAGTCCGGAAAATTTTGTTCGTTTTACCGCTGACTTTTTAAACAATTTACGAAATACTTCTTCGGTTATCTCTTCCCAATCGCGCTTAGTCATTTCACTTAGGTCATCATGAGGCTCCAATAGCGGCTCTTTATGTGGCTGAGAATGCCGATTCCAAGGACATACATCTTGGCAAATGTCACAACCAAATATCCAGTCCTCAAACTTCCCTTCTACCTCCTTCGGAATCTCCTCCTTTAACTCGATAGTAAAATACGAGATACACTTACTACCATCTACCACATAAGGTGCTACAATAGCATCGGTAGGGCAAGCGTCCAGACAGCGAGTGCAACTGCCACAATGGTCAGCTACCGGATGATCGTACTCTAGTTCTACATCTAATAACAGAATAGCAATAAAGAAAAAACTGCCTTGTCGCTTATTAAGTAGCAAGCTATTTTTCCCAATCCAGCCTAAACCGCTTTTCTGCGCCCAAACTCGCTCTAAAATCGGGGCTGAATCTACGAAGGCTCGACCGGCTACTTCGCCAATTTCTTCTTGTACATTATTTAGCAGTAACCGTAACTTCTTTTTGATGATAAAATGATAATCTTGACCGTAAGCATACTTGGCAATCTTATATGAATCGGGAGAGGCTAAATCTTCTTGAGGATAATAATTATAGAGTAATGTCACTACCGATTTGGCCCCCTCCATCAGTTTGGTCGGGTCAAGGCGAATGTCAAAGTAGTTTTCCAGGTAATGCATTTTCCCCTGTTTACCTTGATTCAGCCACTGCTCAAGACGAGGAGCCTCTTCCGAAAGAAACTCAGCCTTGGCAATTCCGCAGAAATCAAACCCCAACTGTTGAGCAGTATCTTTGATGAATAAGGAATGACTTGCGCGACACATAGATAACCAATTTTCAGAGTGACATTTAAGGCTAGTCAAACAACCCTTGCGCCCGCCCAGGAGGAATAACCTCTAAATGCTTATAAGCAATTTCAGTAGCTTCCCGCCCCCTCGAGGTTCGCTTAATGTATCCTTCTTTGATGAGAAATGGTTCGTAGACCTCCTCAATGGTTTCGGCTTCTTCGCCGCAAGCAGTAGCAATGGTACTAATCCCAACCGGACCACCTTTAAACTTCTCAATTATCGTTGACAAAATCCGGTTATCCATATCGTCTAACCCGTTCTGGTCTACGTCCAAAGCCTGCAATGCCATTTCAGCAATAGCTTTATCAATGGTTCCGTCCCCTTTGATCTCGGCAAAATCGCGGGTACGGCGAAGTAAAGTGTTGGCAATCCGCGGGGTACCTCGGCTGCGGCGGGCAATCTCATAGGCAGCATCATCTTGAATTGGCGTATTCAGAATTTGTGCCGAACGTTTCACAATAGATGTCAGTAGTTCAGCATCGTAGTATTCCAGTCGAGCGTTGATACCAAAGCGAGCCCGGAGGGGCGAGGTGAGCAACCCCGAGCGGGTAGTAGCACCTACCAATGTAAATGGACTCAAGCTAATCTGCACCGTGCGGGCATTCGGCCCAGAATCCAACATGATGTCAATCTTGTAATCTTCCATAGCCGAGTAGAGGTACTCTTCCACAATTGGGTTCAAGCGATGAATCTCATCGATGAACAGCACATTCCCTGGCTCCATATTGGTGAGCAACCCCGCCAACTCGCTGGGCTTATCCAAAACTGGGCCCGAAGTAGACTTAATTTGCGCATCCAGCTCATTCGCAACAATGTGCGAAAGGGTAGTTTTACCCAAACCCGGTGGGCCGTGTAATAAAACGTGATCGAGCTGATCGCCCCGTTTTTTAGCAGCTTGCACAAATATCTTTAGGTTTTCTACAATCTTGTGTTGCCCAGTAAAATCACTAAATGACAAAGGGCGTAACGCTTTTTC
>CAKZPJ010000870.1 GCA_937138955.1 uncultured Flammeovirgaceae bacterium
TATATTGGAGCAACGAGTCTTTTTGAGTTAGGCTACCTGGCGAGAACTAACTCGTTGGTTTGATCCGGTAGCTTTTGGGGCTATCGTGTTTAGCAGCGGCACTGCCATTTTGATTGTACCCGTGAGCTCGCTGAATGGAGCTGATCGCATAAATTTTACCGCTAATAATACCGATGGACATCCATTCATCACTCGCTACACTATTAAGTATTAGGAAGTATCATTAATAGTCATCGATAAATTTCCGAAAGCGTGAAATTGCCCTAATTTCACGCTTTCTAATTACGACTCACCAACCGCTAGCCTAGTATGAAAATCTTCATTTGCTGCTCCTTCATTATTCTAATCGGATTATTCTATGCTTGCAATACAAACTCTTCCGATGATGACACTGTAGAAAATAAAACGGCTTGGGTTTCTCAAGCCCCGGCCGGTGATCGCTACACAGTAATTGATACTGCTGGACAAACAATTATCCCTAACGGACGAATTATTCAGCCGATGGGAACTACGTATCCAGTAGCCCCACATCCCTATGGCTTAGTAATGAGTGATGACGGAAGTATTGCGATTAGTGCTAACTCGGGAACGTCGCCTTTTTCCATTACCATTTTCCAAAACCCGCTTTCTGGTAATCCGCAGATTCGGCAAATACCCGAAGGAGCTAAGAATGATGAAGATTTGTTGGGCGCGGTATTTATGGGATTAGCCATTTCTCCAGACAACCAGACGGTGTACGTAGCCGGAGGCCAGGAGAATAAAATATATCTGTTTGATATTTCTAGTGGTCAACCCAAAGGAGAGGTCAACTGTGAAGTTACTGATGCCGATGGCTCCGATTATACACACGGCTATATCGGAGATATGACTTTGAGTGCTGATGGAAATAAGCTGTATGTGGTTGATCAAATTGGCTTTCGGCTGATTACAATTGATGTGCCCAGTCAGTCAATCTTAAGAAATACCCCGGTAGGGCGGTACCCGTTCGGGGTTACGCTTTCGCCGGACGAGTCAGAAATATACGTAGCGAATGTGGGTATGTTTGAGTATAAGCCTATTGGAGAAGAATTGTCTTCCGAAGAGTTGAAAGAACAGGCCTTGCGTTTCCCAGCTACTGCTTACGGTAGCCAAGAAATGAAGGAAGGTATTCAGAGTGATTCTCTCAATATTCCGGCATTGGGTGATCCTAATGTAGATGAAGCATTTTCGGTTTGGACCGTTGATGCTACTTCGGGCGAAGTGACTGCTAAAGTGAAAACTGGATTCTTGGTAGGGCAGGTGGTGGAAGACTTTCCGGCGGTAGGTGGAGCTAGTCCTAACTCATTGGTAGCCACTGATAATTTTGTGTTTGTTAGCAACGGCAACAATGACTGTGTATCGGTGATTGATATTCAGCAAGATACGGTGGTGCAAAATATCCGGTTACAGCCGGATAGGCGTTTGGGTAATTTGCGGGGAATTATTCCATTCGGATTAGCATTATCCCCCGATCAGCAGCGATTATACGTAGCTGAAGCCGGAATTAATGCAGTGGCAGTGATTGATGTAGCGACTCAGCAAGTACTTGGGCATTTGCCCGTAGGCTGGTTTCCCTCTAAATTAGCGGTTAGTCCCGATGGTAAACAATTAATTGTAGCCAATGCGAAAGGCTACGGTAGCGGTCCTAACGGTGGGCCTACGTTTAACCTGGGCGAGGAAGGTAGTTATATCGGTGCCCTGATGAAAGGTTCAATCACGGTGTTAGATATTCCTGCTGATGAAGAATTAGAGGCAGCTACTCAGCAGGTGGTTGAGAACAACTTTGATTTTAAAGAAGCTTCAGCTATCGTTCAGCGACGAGCCGATCACCCCATTCCGGCTTATCCGAACGAAAAAGAATCACCCATTAAACATATCATCTTTGTCAGCAAAGAAAATCGTACTTACGACGAAGTATTTGGGCAAGTAGAAGGAGGAAAAGGAGAGGCTTCTCTGGCTCGCTACGGTCGTGATCAAACATTTAGCAATGATGCAAATACCCAAACTGTAGAGAGTGCTACTGTGATGCCCAATCATTTGGCATTAGCTAAACGCTTTGCTATGAGTGATAACTTTTACGTGGATGCCGATCATTCCGCTGATGGACATCGTTGGTTAGTGAACACTTATCCGAACGAATGGGTAGAAACGCACGTGGCAGCGGCCTACGGTGGTAAGCGACGATCAGTTCCAGGATCGGAAGCTCCTGGGAACTACGGCGTAGTAGGTTCATCTGGAGCTATTTATCCCGAAGATTACAATGAAGCTGGCTCCATTTGGGATCATTTTGATCGGAACAATATCGATTTCTACAATTTTGGTTTTGGCGTAGAACTAGCCAACAGCTACGCTGATTCTACTTTAAAATATTTCGGTGTGCGTCCTTTAGTAAATTATCCCATTCCTGGCCCACTTTACGACCGAACTTCTCGTGCCTACGCTACCTACAATATGGGTATTCCTGATCAATTTAGGATTGACACATTTATTGAAGAGTTTGAGGAGAAGTGGAGCGACGATGGTTTACCCGCCGTACTTACTATTATTTTACCCAACGATCACGGAGCCGGTGATCGCCCGAATGCAGGGTATCCATTCAAAGAAAGTTATATGGCGGATAATGATTTAGCATTAGGTCGCTTGGTAGAATTTTTATCGGATACTCCGTACTGGAAAGAAATGGCGATTGTCGTAACTGAGGATGATTCTCAGGGCGGAGTGGATCACGTAGATGCTCACCGTAGTTTGCTTATGGTAATTTCGCCTTACTCCAAGAGAAATTATGTTGGTCATCAGCACTACAGCTTTGGTAGTATTTTCAAAACGTTTTGGCATATTTTGGGTACTCCCTACTTAAATCACTATGATTATGGGGCTACCGACTTAGCAGATTTATTTACTGCTGAACCAGATACATCGGTATATAAAGCACTGGCCATCAATTCTTTAGTGTTTGATCCTCAAAAAGCCCTTGATCCTTTTGATGAACAATTTGACTGGAAGGCTGTATTAGAATCCCCACAACTAGATGATCCAGTAGATTTTCAAGCCGAAGCTGATCAGCGAGATCAAAGCAGTGGCGATAATTAAAGCACTTTTCAAATGTGACTCTAGTAAATAAAATGCAGGACGCAAAAAAGCCGGAAACAAAGTTTGAATCCGGCCTTCTGAATAGTAATTTAAATATCTCGTTATCGAGAAAGGGAAAGAAGATCTGCTTGTATGTTATAACGATCCATCAGTTCTTTAGTGTATTTCTTTTTCCCGTAGGGCACTAACAGAAAAAATTTACCATTTTTGATTTGAGCAATGTTAGAGAAAAGTTTCCATTTACTAACTACTAATTGCTCGTGCTCTTTATCACCTTCTACTACCTTAAAATAATCTTTACCTAATAGCGTTTTAGCAGTTATATCAGGTATAATTTCTTCGTTGGTTCCCTGCTGAATGAATTTACCTGGTTGCTCGTAGTCAGGATGGTTAGCCTTAATCTGGTCATATCCTTTTTTCTCCAGCAAGGTAATTGCTTTTTCAATAAATTGACTTTGTTTCTCTTCGGTACTCATAGGTAACTTTAGTATAAAAAGATAGTTAAAAACTGCTTGCAAAAAGAGTTTGTAAACTCGCTTAGGAAAACAGCAGACTTAGCGATAGTTAACATATAAACTATAAGTCTTAATGAAAAGTTCCCACTATCTGACAAATATTTTGCATAGTTAACTCACTAAGCTAAATGCTTTCTTCATTGCCTTTGCGGTAGAAGAAACCGCCTTATCGTCTGGCATATCTCGCAATTTCTGATTAAATGGTTCAGCCCGAACTGGGCCATCAAAACCAATAGTTACTAATGCATCCAGAAAAGCCTGAGTATCAATTAGTCCGGTAGCCATAGGTAGCTCTCGCTGTCCATCTATTTGCTCTACCGCACTTCGTCCGGCATGAGCATCATTAAGGTCGGCCGCTACTACATCTCCATTGGAAAGCGTCAAAATGTCTTTTACATCTTCTTCCGCAGTAAACCAATGGAAGCTATCTAACACAACCCCTACATTATTTTGCCCGATCTCTTCAATCAGAGCTTGTGTTTCTTCTAACGTATGAACGAAAGCATACTTTTTAGCATTTCGTAAGGTAGTGGGGCCTACGTACTCTAATCCAAAGCGTAAATTATGATCGGCCAGTATCGTCGCTACTTCCCGCAAACGTTCAGCATGTTGGCGAAAGTTTTTCAGGTAATTAAGCTCAGCGTGGGTAGGCATGACCCAGGTACTCACTCGGGTAACATTGGCTTGTTGTAGCCCCTTTGCTAAGGTGGGTAATTTACGTAAGCCTTCGCGTAGTGTGTTTTCATCTTGCCGAAACTCTACCGGGAGTCCGGCTACGCCCCAAACAATTTTTTTCTGCTGCATTTCTTCCAGCAGTTTATTAGCTTCGTTTTCTGTTAGTTTGGCTAGAAAATCAGGGTAGGGAGTAACTGCCTCAAAGTCAAATTTTGCCGCATAATCAATAAGTTGCGTCTGGTCAACTTTCACTCCAATAGCACCAGGATCAAGGCTCATCGTAAACTTCCGAGCTGTTGGCTGAGATGAGGCTAATGCTGATGAGGTGAAAGAAGTTGAGGCGAGAGTAGCTGCTGCCAAGGTAGATTGGTGTAAAAAATGACGTCGATTCATAGATTAGAGGTATAGTACATAACTGGAAAGATAAGAAATATTTCTGAAAGGGCAGTAGAAGGTTTTGGACCAGAATGCTACGCTATCAGAATGGTCGAGTTCAAAATTTCTGATTTTAGCGATACTTAATCAACAATCGAGTAGCTTTAAGAGCTTTAATGTCTCCACTACAGCACTAATTCACAAAAATATATTCAGAAGAAAAAATTACACCTAATAGGAACATTCAGTCATAGTTTAGTTTATTGAGTGATAAATCACTAAACCAACATTATGGGACTACTCATATTTTTTTTCGTACTATCTATTGCTTTTTCATTTTTGTGCTCTATTCTGGAGGCTGTCATTTTGAGTGTGACTCCCTCTTACGTTAACCGAAAAATACAAGAAGGAGCGACTACCGGAGAGTTACTTAAGTCGTACCAACAAGATATTGACCGTCCGCTGTCAGCCATACTTACGTTAAATACGATTGCCCACACGGTGGGAGCAATTGGGGTGGGAGCACAGGCTGGTAAAATATTTGGTGACTCCGATATTAGTCTCGGGTTCACCAGTATTAACATGGAATCTGTTATTGCAGCGGTAA
>CAKZPJ010000871.1 GCA_937138955.1 uncultured Flammeovirgaceae bacterium
TTCTTTTCTGGTTCGGAATACGAAGTTGTTAGTGAAGAGCAAAAGCTCTCTTTGGCTCCGGGTGAGTTTCATATCTTCTTAAACCAGTCAGTAGAATTTCCTCAGCCAGGCTTGGTAGACTGGACATCTATCGTAACTGGTTTTTTAGATGAAGACGTTCCATCGCCCGTTTTGTATCCCAATCCGGTATCTGATTGGCTAACGGTTAATTGGTATGCTCAATTGACCGACATCAAACAAATAAAAGTTATGGATACTCAAGGTTCGGTGCACAATCGTTGGTCTTTCACTACTCAGAAACTAGATTCTTCCTGGAAAGCGGATATGTCTGGGATGAGACCCGGAATTTACTTCATGGAGCTTACTACGGAAAAAGAGCGTCGAACTTTTCGGTTTGCGGTGCAATAACGGCTCGAGGGTTAAAAATCTAACGGGTCAAACTTCTGAAAGTGACCGTTCATTCGAATACGCTCCCGAGCATTTTCCATATCCCTGATCACTGGAATAGATGCTTCCAGATGATCAATCACAAACTGCTGTCGGTCGCTTTCACGTTCTATTTGCAGTAGTTCGTATTTTTTCTGGTTAGATAACCCTATTTTATGTCCAATATCGAAAGCTGAAATCTGATCGCCCAAGGCAAAGTTATCAGATAGACTCAGCACATCAAACAGCTCTAATGTAAGAGCTACCATTTGCTGCTGTTTAGCCAAGTCCACATCAGAAATATTATCTAGAAAAATAATGTCGCCTCCGGCATACAGCTTGGAGGGTGCTACCCGGTAAAACTCAACTACCTTAAAAACCCGATGAGCCACTGTCACAATATCTAACTGACCGTCAGAGTACGTTTTCCCAACCCGCTCTACACTCATTTCGGTACCGCACTCTATTTGATTGTTAAGATAAGCCGGAATTCCAAATCGTTTATTCTCCTCTATACACTCACTCACTAACTGTTTGTAGCGCTCTTCAAATATGTGTAGATTGAGTTGCTCACCCGGAAAAGCCACCAGCTTAAGAGGAAATAGGGGTAAAAAATTGTCCATAATACGCTTTATAATTTCATAACTACTTCTTTCGGCAATAGTTAATTAAAATTTGATAAATAACTATTTTAAGAAATTGTATGATGATATTGGCACAGCATTTGTAATAGGTTATATGCGCAAGAATTTTTTTCTTAGCGTTTGTTTAAGGTTGATAGTTGGCCCCGAATGCTTAATTGCACTCGGGGTTTTTCTATGTTAGCCCCTGTAAACAGTCAACCAAACGATTTAAGTCTTGCTCTTCATTATACACATGCAACGACACCCGCATAGACCTTCCTCGTACTGAAACCACTATATTAGCCTGTTTAAGCGTTTTTTGTAGCTTATCTAATGATAATTCTTCCGGTATGCGTACCCCAAAAAGATGATGCCCTCGGTAGGTCTCTTTTTCTACCCAGAATCCTAATGCTGATAATTTTTCAATTGCTGTCACCGAAATACTTCGGCAATACTCTTGAATTCGCTCAGGCTGCCATTCCATCACTACTTCCAGAGCTTTTCCCATCATGGGAATGAGAATAAAGTTGCTTCGCTGACCCATATCGTAGCGTATTGCCTTGGGTTGATATTGATCTTGATAGTTCACTAAGTTCGTGAAGTCTTCACTGTTATGGCGAGTTACCCATCCTTCTTCCAAAGGATCACCATCATCAAAATATTCGCTGAAGTACCCAAGTGTGATACCATAGGGGCCCATTAAACACTTATAACCCGCACAAATCAACGCATCCGGTTGAATTTCAGCTACATCAAACGGCATAGAGCCTACTGATTGAGTGCCGTCTACTACCAGCAGAGCACCCACTTCGCGGGTTCGTTTCCGAATTGCTCGAAGGTCAAACCGAGTACCATCCGCCCAATGCGTATGCGCTACGGTAACCATACAAGTCTGATTATCAATAGCTTCTAATAGTTCTTCATTCCATTGTTCACCACGGTTCTCCAATGTTTCTGGTGCTGAGATAGTACGTAATTCAGCATTTGCCTCCGCTACTTTCTTACGCCAAGAATATACATTACTGGGGAACTGCTCTCCTACTACGACAATATTATTACTTGACTGAATACGTAAGTTCTTTGCTACAATTGCCATACCGTAAGACACTGATGGTAAAATAGCAACTCGCTGATAATCATCTATATTAACCAACTGGCTGAATAACTTTCTTACGTGATCAATCTCATCGAAGAACTCATAATGACCGTACTGGGCGGGCAGTTGCTTTTTTCGTAATCCAATAATTCCGGCTTCTTCTACTGATTTTAACAGGGGAGCCATGTAGGAGCAATTCAGATACGTAACATCAGCAGGAAGAGAGAATAAGTCTTTCTGATGGGCAAGGGCGGTTAAGGTCAGTTGCATAGATAATTTTGTATACTAAGTAAGGGAAACTGCAAACTACTAAAAAGACTATTTCTCGTGCTAACTTAGCAAAATTCTATTTTCTGGAAAATTTTCCCAATTTGGGACAAAATTATGCTTATTTAGACATGAAAATCAGGAGATAACATGATTCCTATTATCGTATTAGCAGCCGGAGAAGCTCGCCGGATGGGACAACCCAAGCAAGTGATGCAATTTCAAGGTGAGTCACTGGTGCAACGTGCGGTGCAAACTGCCCAGTCAGTTAGTGAAAAAGTAGTGGTGGTTACTGGTGCTCACCACACGTTGGTTGAAAAAGACGTGGCACATTTAGATGTGATGACAGCACACAATTCTGATTGGCTTACCGGCATGGGTTCTTCTATTAAAGTCGGTGTTCAGAAAGCGCTATCGTTTTCTCTCATTCCTGATGCTGTAATTATTATGTTATGCGATCAACCTTTTGTCAGTCAATCTTTGTTGCAACAGTTAGTCGCCGTTCATCAAGAAACTGATAGAAAGATTGTCGCATCCGCGTATCGCAACACCGTAGGCGTTCCGGCACTGTTTAGCCAATCACTTTTTCCCGAACTACTTGCGCTAGATGGACAAGTTGGCGCTAAACACATCATTCCTCGCTTCGCTTCTCAGGTTGTTTCTGTCGATTTTCCCGAAGGGATTTACGATTTAGACACTCCCGAAGACTTTGACCGGATGAAGAGTGGGGTTATTTAACGACTAAAGAATGATAACAAGAATGATCTACGTGGGAATTCTTAGCTTCGTAGCACCATAGAAAGTAGGTCAATCTTTATTATCTTTGAAGGCTTTTTAAAATAAAAAATTACCAATGACCTATCCCTATTTAGTTATTAGCATCGCTTTTTACATCTCATCTTTTCTTTTTGCCTCCTCTGATTTAAGAGACGTTAGTAGCCTTCCCCTGACTGAACCTGATTTAAAAGAAAGCATAAAGTTAGGTGAAGAAGTCTATCAGGGTTACTGCTTCGCTTGCCATATGAGCGAGGGCGAAGGTATTCCCGGTGCCTTTCCGCCACTAGCCAAATCTGATTACTTAATGGCCGACAAGACCCGCTCTATTCAGCAAGTGATGCACGGCTCGGAAGGCGAGATGGTTGTGAACGGCGAAACCTATAACAGCATGATGCCCCCGCAACCTCTCACCGACGAAGAAATCGCCCACGTACTCAATTACGTCCGCAACAGTTGGGGTAACGAAGGGGAGGTAGTTACCTTCGCCGAAGTAAAAGCGGTACGGGATGAAGGGTAACTAATCTGAAAAACAAATACTTCTGACAGTCAATGAAAATTTTGCCGTTGATCATCGCCCTAGTGGTTGCCGGAGTTTTCTTATACTCGGCACTGACTTCGTCGAACGCATTTAACCTTATACCTATCTCTATCCATGGTTCTTTCCTTCAGGATTTTATAGAAGAGAGTACTTTCATCAAAATATTCGATATTCTGTTTGCTGCTGCTCTAGTACGACTTACCTATAACGCGGTAAGTAAAATAATACCTGCTTGAAGAATTGCGTCAGTAAATAAAAAAGCGATGAACTATGCATTCACCGCTTTTCTTGAAGGAAAATATAATGAGCTTACTCGCTGGTCGAGTCTTTCTCTCCCCGGCGTTTGCCGCGTCGCTCGCGAGAATTTTTTCTGAATTCTTCTTTCTTCTCTTGATAGAGTTGCATTTGCTCTTCGCTAAGCATAGTCGTCAGCTTTTCTTCTTTTTCCTGGTTTAGTGTTACCATTGTTTCGCGCATGGCTTCTCGATCACCTTGGTTCCCCTGAAAAGACTCTCGTATCTTCATAGCGTACTCCAGATTCAAATCGCCCACTTGGTTCTGCTGATCTTCATCCAGATTTAGCAATTCGGTCATAGAAGTAGTTAGCCGTTTGGCTCGTTCCGTGGGATCTCCGGCTCGTCGGTCACCACCCCGGCGACCGTCAGGCTGAGCCAAGACCACCGTTCCAAATACTAGGATTAATGCTATACTGAGATTTACTATTTTTTTCATCTTTTTACTAATTATTGGTTTATAAAGCTTAGACCATACCAATGATCGAAGGTTTAATTGAGCTAAACGATTTTTTAGTAACCTGCCCAAAAGAGCCTTCCTATTCTTAGTCATTTACTTGTTTAGTTAAGATTATCGTAACCTTTATTCTGAAATTTTTGCTTATATCAATAATTTATTTTGTTATTGCATCTTACTTTTCTATAAACTACACGCTTACCTACGTTGAAAAACTATCAATCCTACTATCTCTTCCTGTTTCTATTTGTAGCTTGCACTACCCCTCAATTAGAAAGTGAAGACTCTCCCAACTTAATAGAGGTTGCCTTGCAAGAAGGCACTAATCTAGCCGTCGCTTTATCCCCCGACAAGCAAACACTGGCTACCGACTTACAGGGAACGATCTGGCTGATTCCCGTTGATGGGGGAGAAGCTCAACCGATTACTGACCCGCTCGGCGATTGCCACGAACCAGCTTGGTCACCCGACGGACAGCAACTGGCTTTTCATTCGTACCGAGACGGAAACTATCATATCTGGACAATTAATCGCGACGGAACCCAACTTCAGCAGTTGACCGAAGGACGTTACGACCACCGTGAACCTCACTGGTCGCCCAATGGTGAGCACATTGTTTTTTCTTCTGACCGCAATGGCAACTACGACTTATGGGAAATGACCTTAGCGAATGGTGAGATAACGGATCTTACCCAAAATACTGCTAATGAGTATCACCCGGCCTATTCACCCGACGGTTCCCAAGTAGCTTATGTATCCGAACAAAACGATGGTCGGGGTATCTATACTTTTGATCGGGCAACGAATGCGGCTGAGCAGATAATAGCATCTGATGCCAAACTAGCCTCCCCAGCGTGGAGTCCTGATCAGCAGAAAATTACTTTCCTTCAATATAGCGACGGAACGAGCAGATTAGCCGTCGCCTTTCCAGCTTCGGGCGATTCGGCGCAGGTGCTCAGTGTGGATGAAGATGTTTTTCCGTTTCGAGCCGCCTGGCAATCGGACAGCAGCTTTTTCTATACTAGCGACGGCAAAATCAAGCAGCGAGTTTTAGGAGAGGAAGGGGCTAATACTATTTCCTTTGAAGCAACCGTAGCCTTAGAACGCTCGCCGTATACCCGAAAAACTTACGATTTTGATAATACTGAAGCTCAACCCGCTTTGGGTATGATGAATCCGGTAGTCTCTCCCGACGGACAATCCGTAGCCTTTGCTGCTCTAGGAAATATCTGGATTCAGTCCATCAATGGAGGTAGCATTCAGTCCGTTACTGACGATTCATTCGTTGATATTGACCCCGCTTGGTCGCCCGATGGAAGCCGATTAGCCTTTGTATCAGACCGGGACGGGCACATGAACCTGTGGATGAAGGATTTGAACACGGAGGAAGAATCACAGCTAACTGATTTAGATCAGGCAGTAGGTTTCCCTATCTGGTCACCCGATGGCAAGCGTATTGCGTTTTACACCCGCGATACTCGCAATGTTTGGGGAAGGGGGCAACTGCACTTGCTCACGGTAGCCACTAG
>CAKZPJ010000872.1 GCA_937138955.1 uncultured Flammeovirgaceae bacterium
ATTGTTATAGTTAGGTAGTATATCAATGTCACCGTTCTTCGTTACTATCCAAAGGTTACCATTGGCATCTTCGTTAATATGAGAAATTGTATTATCACTGAGCGAAAATTTATTGCGATCATTTTGTCGCAAAATCGTCTCGATCTGTTCATCAACACCAAATTTATACAGTCCATCGCCATCGGTACCCGCCCATACATTTCCTTGACTATCACAAAATAGCGAATAGAACATAGGGTAGCGACCTGGAGTGCTGGCGGTATTATAAGTGGGTATTTCATCCAAATGCTTAGTAAGGGGATCATATGCGTAAATCCCCATAAGTTCAGTAGAAATCCACAGTCTGTTTTTTCGGTCAGTAACTAAGCGGACATAGTTGGTTAGACTGTTGGTGAATGAGCCTTCTAGTTCCTCAAGTTGATTCAGTGTAGTATTGTATCCGTAAATCTTCCCCCCTTCAGTACTCATCCAGAGTTGATCAGAGCTAGTAATAGCAATATTACTGATTACTTGTGTTGTATCCAGTAGCGACGGTAGTGTGACTATCTTTTTAAACGTAGAATCTGAATACTGAAATCGATGAAGTGTTCCGTTGGCACTTCCCAACCAGACGTAGGTACTGTCTGTTCCTATAGCAGTTATCCTAGAGGATACGCTTAGTTTAGATAGGCTATTCCCAAACTGAAGCTGCTGGCCGTTGACATCGAGCCGAGTTAGCCCTCCTCGGTAGGTTGTAAACCAAAATCTATCTTCTTTATCCTTTTCCAATATAGCTCCCACATCATTTATGTAGTCAGGGCCAATTATCTCAGTCAGTGGAATCAAGTCAAAGTCGTAACCATTATATTTATCAATACCGGCTGAGGTTGAAACTAGTATATTTCCAAAACTATCACTCTCAATCATGGAGTTTGCCTGAAACCTTTTATCCAGATGAATAAAATTACCTACTTGCTGAGCATTAATTGGGTTGACGGCTGAAATTAATACGGATAGCAGGAGTACTCCCGCTATACTAAGAACGCATTTTGTAATCCGGTGGGCTACAAAATTAGGCGAGTATGAGAAATTTTTGACGGTCAAATTTGTGTAAGTAGATTCTATCATCATAGCCATAGTGGGTTAACAGTCTTCTCTTCTACACTGAAGGTTAGTCTAAAATAGCCCCTTATCTAAAGTAATTAATTTCTCTTAAAGAAATAGGCAGAAAGTGGCTGAAAGATTGAATTAGACGAAAATTTAGGTGCTATTTGACGAAATACCCCCCCTATGCTGTTAATAACTTTTTCAAAATTTGAATACTCTAAACTACAATAACTAGTCAAAAATCTATACCAATCTATCCATGAGTTCAAGAAGGAATTTTATTAAAGAATCGGCTCTTGCCGGAGTAGGTATGGTGGTCGCGCCGAGAGTCTCTAAAGCTTCCCTTATAGGAACATCAGATAGTAAACTTAATGTGGGTTTGATTGGAGTTGGTTTACGAGGTACCAACCATCTAAATAATCTTTTACTGAGAGATGATGTAAATATTGCCGCCATTTGTGATATAGATGATAGTCGGATACAGCTGAACCTTGATGCTATTGATAAAAAAGACCACCCTAAGCCAAAAGTATTTGGTGAAGACGAACATGACTATCGTAACCTTTTAGCACTGCCCGAGGTAGACGCTGTAGTCATTGCCACCCCTTGGTTATGGCATACTCGTATGGCCAAAGACAGTTTGCTGGCCGGAAAGTAT
The DNA here is from genome assembly GCA_937138955.1 of uncultured Flammeovirgaceae bacterium. Taxonomy (GTDB): domain Bacteria; phylum Bacteroidota; class Bacteroidia; order Cytophagales; family Cyclobacteriaceae; genus Tunicatimonas. The sequence continues at coordinate 1,745 of CAKZPJ010000872.1, forward strand.
ACCGGACTGGAAGTTTCGGCGGCTAATACGCTCGAGGAATGCTGGGATCTGGTGAACGCCCACGAAGAAAGCGGAGCGCATTTGATGCTGATGGAAAATGTCAACTATCGTCGCGATGTACTCGCGGTACTCAATATGGTTCGGCAGAACGTATTCGGTGATCTAATTCATTTGCGCTGTGGTTACCAGCACGATTTACGCGGAGTACTGTTTAATGACGGCAAAACCGCTTACGGCGAAGGAGTCGAATTTGGAGAGAAGGGAATATCAGAATCGAGTTGGCGTACCCAGCACTCTCTACTCCGCAACGGCGATTTTTACCCTACCCACGGTGTGGGGCCGATTGCCGCCATGACCGATATTAACCGAGGCAATCGGTTTGTATCTATGACCTCGCACGCGACCAAAGCGGTGGGCTTTCAGAACTATATTGTATCCCAAGGGGGTAAAGAGCATCCGAATGCCGACCTAAACTGGAAGCAGGGCGATGTGATTACTAGCACTATTGATACAGCCAGTGGCGAAACCATTATTATTACCCACGATTGCAATCTGCCCCGACCGTATTCTTTAGGGTTTCGGGTACAGGGAGCTAACGGACTGTGGGAAGTGGACGGTAACCGTATGTATATTGAAGGCCAATCGGAACCACATCGGTGGGATGAAGCGGATGCCTGGCTGAAGAAATACGACCATCCGTTGTGGAAAAAGTACGGCGAATACGCGCAAGATGCCGGGCACGGGGGGATGGATTTCTTTGTGATGAATGCCTTCGTAGAATCTGTTAAGCAAAACGTTGCTCCGCCTATTGATGTTTACGATGCAGCTGCCTGGAGTGCTATCACCCCGTTATCAGAATTGTCTATTGCTAATAACGGCGAACCACAGGATTTTCCTGATTTCACCCGGGGCAACTGGGTTAAACGAGAACAATACGATTGGATTAAAGAAACCTATTGATCGCTCAAAAGAAGACACACTATTATAATTCTAACGCTAATTTTACCTTACACCTATGATGAGATTCTTAACTACTAGTTTATTCCTGACCTTCTTTGCCCTGCCAAGCATTTTGCTAGGCCAGAGTAAAGTCGTCTCAGGAACAATTACCGACGCGGAAACGAATACTACCCTACCGGGCGTAAACGTGATAGAAAAGAATACCAGCAACGGAACCGTAACGGATGCTGACGGAAAGTATAACATCCAGGTAGGCTCAGAAGCCACCTTGATCTATAGCTTTGTTGGGTACGAAGCCCAGGAAATAGCTGTCGGTGGTCAGAGCACCATTAATGTAAATTTATTAGGGTCAGCCTCCGAACTAGAAGAAGTAGTTGTAGTAGCCTATGGAACCCAAAAGAGGGAAGCTATTACTTCATCAGTAGCCAAGGTCGACGCTAAAGAGTTAACCGACATTACGGTGCCCGATGTATCTACTATGCTACAAGGAAAGGCAGCAGGGGTGCAAGTTGCTTCTTCAAGTGGAGCCCCTGGCTCGGTTCCGCAAATTCTAATTCGGGGGGCCTCCTCGCTTAATGGTAGTGTAGTTCCTCTCTGGGTTGTAGATGGGGTAATCCAGCATGGTGTTCCGATTATTAATCCGGCGGATGTTGAAAATATTTCCATCTTAAAGGATGCCTCAGCTACTTCATTGTATGGTTCTCGCGGAGCTAACGGGGTAGTAATCGTTACTACTAAACGCGGAGAAATAGGAAAAGGGCAGGTAACGTTCAGTGCCAAACTGGGTATGAACGAGTTTAACGACGGTAGGTTTGAAGTGATGAATTCTCAACAGTTGTACGATTACCACACTCAATTTGGAAACTCTCAGCCCTGGTACACATCAGATCTTTTAAATCGAGATTACGATTGGTTAGAAGGAGGTACTCAAACCGGTATTGTTAATGATTATAATGTGTCATTTACGGCAGGCACCGAAAAGTTAAACACCTACATCAACGCTGGATACTATTCCGAAAAAGGAACTATCCGAGGCGATGAACTAGACCGATACACCTTTCGGATGAACTTTGACTATCAACTCAATGATCGGCTTAAGATTATGCCCAAATTGGCGTATAGCTTTGATGTACGCGATCGTGTTGCGGAAGCTCCTCGCTATGAGCTTTATCTAAACTTACCCTGGGACAACCCTTTTGATGCAGATGGTATACCGATAAACGCTCAAGAATCGTCAGAATGGATTGGACGGGATCAGCGAAACTATTTTTACGATCAACAGTGGAACTACTCATCGAGTGAGATTATAAATTTGAGCTCAAATTTTGATTTTGAGTATACTATTTTTGACAATCTTACTTACGTATCAACTAACAACTTCACATTATACGACTCCCAGTCTAAATCATATACCGACCCTCAATCCAACGCCGGGCTAGCTACTAACGGTAGGATTAATGATTTTGCCGCAAGAAGGCTTACCCGACTTAGTACGCAAATGCTACGTTTTGAGCAGGATTTTGGACAGTACGAGCTAACTGTATTAGGGGGCTATGAATTTAATGACTATCGCTACCAAGATTTCAATGCTACCGGAGAAGGTATTATTGCCGGGACTGAAATTCTGAACGTCGCCACGGAGCCTGGATCAATCGGAGGTTTCAAGAATGATTACGCGCTGCAATCGTTCTTCCTAGCAACTGACCATTCCTTCGAAGATCGCTATTTTGCCAAAGCTTCAATTCGAAGAGACGGTGCTTCCAACTTTGGTCTAGAGAATCAGTACGGCACTTTTTTTGCCTTAGGAGCAGGCTGGAATATCCATAATGAAGATTTTTTCAGTAGCCGGGTGTTTGACGAATTGAAGATAAGGGTAAGTTACGGTTCGGTGGGAAATCGCCCTTCATCACTGTATCCCTATCAGGGGACTTACCGAGCTGATACCCAGTATGATGCGTTGCCCGCAGTGGTACTCGACCAATTTGGTAACCCTGATCTTAAATGGGAAAAATCGTACGAGACCAACTTAGCGGTTGATGCTTTGCTGTTTGGCCGCATTAATACTACTGTTGAATACTACAACAAAAATACTTCTGACTTGCTGTATTTCGTTAATCTTCCTGACCTGACGGGTTTCAGCGGGTTTTGGGAAAATGTTGGGGGAGTAACCAACCGAGGAATTGAAGCAGCAGTGAGCGCGGACATCATTCAGCGAGAAAATTTTAATTGGAACTTGGGTTTCAACATCGGAATCAACCGAAATGAGATCACCGAACTTTTTGACGGACAAACTGAAATACCCCGCGGAAACAAAATATTCACTGTTGGAGAGGACTACAATTCTTGGTACACAAGAAAATGGATAGGAGTGGATACTGAAACGGGTGATCCACTGTGGGAGGTATACAATAGAGAAACGGGTGAGCGAACTGAAACGACGGACTACAACCAAGCTACCCTTCAGCGTATTGGTACATCTACACCAGATTTTATTGGAGGATTCAATACTGGACTGTCTTACAAAAATGTTTCATTAACCGCAAATTTTGCGTTTTCAAGGGGAGGAACTATTTACAATGCTTCTCGCGAGCTTTTTGACTCCGATGGATTTTACCCTACGTTTAACCAACAAATACTTATTGATGATTGGTCAAGATGGCAGCAAGCTGGTGATGTAGCCACCCATCCCCGAGCAGTAGAAGGAGGTAATAATAACTCCAATAAACCTTCTTCGCGGTACTTAGAAGACGGAAGTTACTTAAGAATGACCAACGTAACCCTTTCGTACACTGTTCCTGCTGGAATTTTAGAGGGGGCAGGTATTGGCGCTGCTAACTTCTACGTAGCTGCTGACAATTTATTAACGATTACCAATTTTAGCGGAGTTGATCCAGCGGTTGGTGGAATAAATGGTTCGGCTAGTTTGAGCTATCCTATTCCTCAACGAGTTGTGCTCGGTTTAAACGTGACATTTTAATTAAACCCCCACTATTGACGCTATGAAAAATATAAAATATATATACATCATTATACTGGCAGCTTTCTGCCTTTCCTGTGAATTGGAAAAAAATCCCTACGACGAAATTGCCGTAGAAGAACTATTTGAAGATCCGGCAGCGGTAGAAACGGCAACATTAGGAAACTATGCTTTACTGAAAGGCTCATCTGGGTTCGATGGCTGGACCGATGATCTGCACCGAATTTCCGAATACCCTGGTGACAATATAGCCCTGAGTGGAGGTACTACCGACCATTTGTTCTTCTTGTACAATTATCAGTCAATTGTCAATAATAGCCGGGTAAACCGATTTTGGAGTAACTCTTACAAAGCAGCAGTCGGCTGTAACACTATTATTGAGCGGATTACCGAAGGTGAGTCACCTGAAAGTGATCAGTTGCTGGGTGAGAACTACTACCTTAGGGGGCTTATCTACTTCCAGATGGGTAACATATTCGGAAGACCCTATACCCAAGACCCTTCTAGCTTGTCAATACCACTGAAGCTGACTTCCGACACGGAAGACCGCCCCAACCGGAGTACGGTACAACAAGTATACGAACAGGTTATTGACGATCTGAAAAAAGCGGAAGAGTTGATGACGATCAACAAAGGAGCCTCGTTTGCCTCTAAAGAAGCCGCTCAGGCATTACTTTCGCGGGTATATCTGTACCAGGAAGATCATGCTAACACCATCGCTTACGCGGATCAGGTACTAGAATCCGGTACGTATACCCTGCTATCTACGGCTGACTTCAGCATTATGAATACGCTTACTCCCGCCGAAAATAACGAAGCTATTTTTAGCGTCACCCTAAACAGTAACTCCGATTTGCTGGGTGGTTCCGACCACTGGTTTACTCCTGGTTCCATGTACGCTACCATTCAAGGGGTTGGCTGGGGCGAAATGCATGCTTCTCGCTCTTACCTGGAATTGCTAGAAAAAAATCCCACCGATGCCCGTCGGTCGTTTATCGATCCGCAGTACATCATTGAAGAAGGCGAGCGGGTTCCGGCCGTTTTCTGGGTAAACGAAGAAACCTACACCTACGAATTTCGAAGAACCCAGGAAGCAGATGGCGTAATTACGTTTGAGGAAGAAGGAACCGTTTACACCGTTGAATCGGAAGAAGTTGATGGTAAAACTGTTTACTTTTTTAACGGGTCAAACGGTAGACAAGACGTGGAATACGATTTTGATCTGGAAAAACGCAATGGCTATCCCAAGTTCTTCATCACTAAAGCTTCGTTGCAGGAGGAAGATCGCCACCTGTGGTCGCCTAATGTCTCTCGTCTGGCTGAAATGTACCTGAACAAGGCTGAAGCGTATGCCAAACAAGGTAATGAGCAACTGGCCCTAGATAATGTGAACGTTATCCGAGAGCGGGCGGGAGTACCCACCTATAATTTGGGGAGCCTACCCGACGGCATGGATATTTTAGACGTAGTGCTAGAAGAACGCCGCTTAGAGTTTGCGTACGAAGGGCAGCGTCGCTTCGATGTGTACCGAAACGGTAGAACAATGGATCGCCGCTACCCGGGTACGCACCTGAACGGAACTAATCCATTCTTCGAGATTCCGGCTAGCAGTCCGCGAATAGTTGAGTTCATACCTGAGCAGCAGATTATTCTTCAGCCTTCGCTCACGCAGAACGACTAATTGGCAAACATAGACTACCCTTCATTGTAAAGTGGCAGCAACTATTTTATGATGAAGGGTAGTATGTAAAAAGTGCAACTATTATTATAGACTTCAAAGATTAGCCACGAATTCCCAGGAATATTAGAACAGCCCGATAAAATGAATAAAGTAATACTAATTTTTGCTGGCTTACTGCTGTTTTCGTGTGGAAAAACAATTGATTCTATTCCTGCTGAAAAGCTCTTTTCGGTAATCCCTACCGAAGCTTCGGGCTTAACTTTTCAAAACGAAATATTGGAATCGGAGCAGCTTCATTACTATAAATATCAGTATATCTATATTGGGGGTGGAGTGGCGGCGGCTGACTTCAACAATGATGGGTTAGAAGACCTCTTTTTTACTTCCAATATTTACCATAACAAACTATTCCTCAACCAGGGAAACCTAAAATTTAAGGACATTACCCCGGATTCGGGCATCGAGAAGCGGGTGGGCTTTGATACTGGGGTTTCTATCGCCGATGTAAACCACGATGGATTTTTGGATATATACCTATGCCGGGCGGGTTGGTTTGATGACTCGGAAAAACTCGCCAATATGCTGTATATCAACAACGGCGATCTTACTTTTACCGAAAGCGCTGAAGAGTACGGGCTAGACAACACCGACCGATCCATATCGTCCACCTTCTTTGATTACGATAGAGACGGTGATCTTGATGTTTATATTGCCAATGCCCCGGCTAACTTTGAACTCACTTCAAAAGTCTTGAATTTAGAAAATGTGCAGGCTGATAATAACGCACTGGCGCTGAAAGGAGGCGATAAGCTTTTTCAGAACCAGGGTGATGGTACATTTACCGATGTGTCGCAAAAGGCGGGTATTTTGCCTGACCTGGGCTTTGGGCTTCATCCACAGGTGGGTGATCTAAACGGTGATGGTTGGCTCGATGTTTTTGTCTCCAATGATTTTATCGGCCCTGATTTTGCCTATATCAATCAGCAGGATGGCACGTTTAAAGAAGGTCGGAACGAGCTATTCAAACACATTTCTTACTACAGCATGGGGGCTGATTTTGCCGATGTCAATAACGACGGGCTTGCGGAACTGTTCGTGCTGGATATGAGCCCCGAAGATTACGTGCGTTCTAAAACCACGATGGCAATGATGCCTATTGATCGGTTCTGGAACATGGTGGAGAATGACCACCACTATCAGTATATGCATAACGTACTACAGAAAAATAACGGTAATGGTACCTACAGCGAGCTGGGCTACCTGTCGGGTATTGCTAAAACTGATTGGAGCTGGTCGGCTTTATTAGCTGATTTTGACTTGGATGGCTTAAATGACCTGTACGTTACCAATGGAATTTACCGGGATGTAGTTGACCGGGATGCCAACAACGCGATTAACGAAAAAATCGATGCCAGGAAAGCTTCTCTCCGGGAAAATGACTTCTTTGAATTTACCCAGAGCTTACCGCAACAGAAGCTAACAAACTACTTCTTTCACAACCAGGGCTCATTTACTTTTGCCGATGCAACTGAGGAGTGGGCGAATCAATCGCCAACGTTTGCCAACGGAGCCGTATACGCTGATTTAGATAATGATGGTGATTTAGATGTAGTAGTAAACAATATTGATGAACCAGCAACGCTGCTTAGAAACAATGCTCAGCAAACATCGGATAACCAATTCGTCCAGGTAAAATTATTAGGGGCGGAGAAGAATCCCTTTGCGGTAGGTGCCAAA
>CAKZPJ010000873.1 GCA_937138955.1 uncultured Flammeovirgaceae bacterium
AAGGAGTTGTAGTTTGTGGGGGCGAGCCAACAATTCATGCAAATTTAATTGAGTGGATTAGATTTTTAAAGGAACTGGGATATAAAGTAAAACTTGATACTAATGCAACAAATAAGAAATTAGTTAATCAAGTAATTGAAGAGAAATTAGTTGATTATTTTGCGATTGATTATAAGGCACCTTTAGCAAATTATGAAAAGATAGTTGCAAGAAAAGTTGATACAAAAACAATTTTTGAAAATATTAAAACATTTTTTACAACCATCAACCATTTTTTTTCCAACATCAATGCCTAGTTCATTTTCTAGGATACCTTTATTTGATAGTAAAGATCTCCCATCCCCTTGTTTAAACTCCATAGAAATTCTTGGAATAGAAAATCCTGAAAACACTTCAGGACAAATGGGTACTAAAAAGTATTCGTTAGTTAGTTCAAATATCTTCTCATTTTTTTTGGATTAGCAGTAGATATTCAATCTGCACGATAATACTTGCTGATGCGGAATAGGCTAGTAAATGACACGGAGGCCACCCTAAACTACCTTTTAGACTTAACATTGAGCCGAGGACTCCCGGGAAATATCCACATATATTACTTCCAAACTAGTAAGTTTCCCGTGGCGCCGTAATGCGGTTTTGATCGCCATGCTTACATCTCCTTTCTCGGAGAAGTTGTGATAGTACCGAAGTACAATAACGCCCGACTGCAAACAAGTATACTCCAGGCTGTATCGATTATCTGGGGCTATAGCTGAAGAGAGTTGCCCGTATTGATCGCCAGTGAGATTAGGTGCCTTTACAATAACCAGACTGCTATTTTCGTAATTGCTGTCTTGGGCAACAGAAGGTGTGTAAGCCAACATTAGTACCGTCAGTAAGCAATAAAAAAGTGTGGTTTTCATAATAGTGATTTTATGTACGTGATAAATATATTTTCCTCCGCTCCCCAGTTCACCGTCGATAACAGAGTAACTTTCTACTATTAATGGTAGACTTATAATTGTTCATTTCCTATGCTTTAAGTAAATCAGTTAAGCCAGTATTTCCCATGACTTATGTCAGGCAAGTGGCTGATTGTTTGCTGATTACGTATTTAAACTTTCTATCCCTTCCGCCTCTTGTTCAGCTCGATAGATTAGCGTGAGAATATTTTTACTCAAACAAATTAACATGTTTTCATATGTTTCGTATATTTGATTATGATCGTAATTATCTTCAGTACTTTTCAATCTAAAATCATGAACATAGCATCATATGTTAATGATAGCAGTTATCATTTTTGTCAATAACTACCAACCGAAGTATGAGCGCCATTGAGCTTATGAAACTGGCGATTAGAACCTCGCTGCTGATCATTGTGGCCAAATCACTTATTGGTTTTGTAGGCGATATTGGTGTACAGCCTATTGAATCGACGTTTTTACTCACCTTTATTGCTATTACCGTAGTTGGTATCTTTATGGGTACTTGTATTTCCCGATTCATCGCCTCCCAAAATTTGAAAGTAGGATTTGGCTGGTTTGTCTTAGCCATGTCCGTTTTTATTATCGTAAACGAATTAATCATTACCTAATCATCTCAGAATATGGAAATTAAGCAGTTTTATGACCAAGCATTAGCCCACGCATCCTATATCATTGTTAGTAATCAAGAAGCCGCTTTGGTTGATCCAGGTCGCGACCCTCAACCGTACCTGGATTTTGCTCAAGAGCTCAATGCTACTATTGTAGCCGTTTTTGAAACTCATCCCCACGCTGATTTTGTGAGCAGTCACTTGGAATTCTTTCAAAAAAAAGGAGCTATTATCTACATTAATTCTCGCATGGGTGCGGATTATCCGCACCAAACCCTGGACGATGGTGAGCAGGTGAAAATTGGGCAACTAAGTATACAAGCACTATTTACCCCCGGTCATTCTCCCGACCACAATACTTACCTACTGTTCGATGAAGAAGGAAAGCCGCACTCGGTATATACCGGCGATTCTCTGTTTGTCGGAGATGTGGGGCGACCAGATTTACGGGAAGCGGCGGGGCACCTTCGCTCTAAGCGTAAAGAATTAGCTCAACAAATGTTTGATACCATCAATGGCGTATTCCGACCCATGGAGGATGACGTAGTGGTATATCCCGCCCACGGGGCCGGATCGCTTTGTGGTAAGAACATGGGACCGGAAACATTTAGCACTATCGGTCAGGAGCGGAAGCAGAATTGGGCGTTTAAAATTGACGATAAAGATCGCTTTGTAGAGGCTTTACTGGCTGACCAGCCCTTCGTGCCCCAGTATTTTCCCTACGCGGTAGAAGTAAACCGGGAAGGAGCTACTTCCTTTGAAGAGAGCTTAGCAAAAATACCGCAACTAGCCCCTAACCGCGACTTAGATACTAATGCCTCCGTGGTGGATGTACGCGATCAAAGCAGGTTTAAGCAAGGCCATATGTCGGGAGCTATCAATATTCAGGAAGAGGGAAAATTCGAGACTTGGCTTGGTACGCTCATCA
>CAKZPJ010000874.1 GCA_937138955.1 uncultured Flammeovirgaceae bacterium
AAAGGTGCTTCCTCTTTTATTTCCCAAATCCCCACAAAAACTTACCGGACTATTGTGGTCTTAAGAGTCGAGAATCAGAAATTATGAAGCGAAAAAGAAAGCCAACGGTGAAAGAGATAAAAGCACTGCACTAACACTTAAGCATACCGCTAGAAATATTTTTTACAGTGTAATCAATTCTACCAAAAGATTAGGTACATTTTAGTAGTAATTACATGCTAAATTAGTGCTGGAGAGGCATTGAAAGCCCTACACAGATTTAGCGAGATTAGTCAGGAGTGTAGCGTTCTCGCCACTGCTTCATCATATGAACATTGATATCCCACTGGTCGGCTAATGGTTGTTGAGTGTAAGGAACTACCGCTAGGTAGTGAGGTGGGCCAAATTCAGTCGTCATGGTGAGGGGTTTACCTTGATCGATACGGTGTTCCACTACCTGATCCCACCAAGCCCAATGAGCGTTCACAGCTTCCGTCCACTCAGGTGCTCGTGGATCGGTCACTTGCGGGCTTTCAGCGTGACCAATGCGAGAGTGTACGTGACCAGTACGCTCCAGGACTAATTGCACGGATTCTTCCTGATCTTGAAGTAGCGATTCGTGTACATTGCACCAGTGCGATATATCCAGTGTAACTTCCAAGCTGGGAACGGCTTGCAAGAAATCTCTCGCAATATGAGCAGCAAACAGCATCCGCCCTCGGTGCGTCTCGTGGTAAACTGGTATTCCGCTAGATTCTGATACTTGGGTGGTGAAATCAATTAGTCGCTGATTTTGCTCAAATGTAAAATAATCGCGGCCGGAGTGGCAGTTGATAAACGCCGGGCGGTGCTTAACAGCAGCTTCTACGGATGCTTCAAACTGAGATTGATGTTTATCAAAAAAACGATTGCCTCCGGCGGCCAGAAAGCCATGGCTCAGTTGATGTTTCTCTAATGCTGCAAATAAGGCTTCTTGATCTTTCTCAGCCGTAGGTAACCATACCTCAACACCATCGTAGCCCGCTTCTTTCGCCTGAGCGCAAAATGCATCAACTGAACCGGGGAAACCCCAATTGGTAGCAAAAATATGCAAAGAGAAATTGGCAGGGACAGCAAAAGCAGGACGAGCTTTGTCCAGATAGTTATCATTCAAAAATAGCCCGCCACCCAGTAGGGCTGAATTATTGAGAAAGTTTCTTCGGTTCATACTCAGTTAGATTATTAGAATTATTGTAATTTAGGGGGTCAGAATCAATAGTTAATAAGCAAATTCAAATACACTTAACCTATGACTAGAAGAATATTTCCATTGTTCGTGCTATTAATCGTATCCGCGCTTTTTATTCAGGCAGATGACCCAAAAATGAAGAAAATCTTTAACGGCAAAAACCTAAAGGGGTGGGTAGAACCAGAGAATAATATCTGGTGGTCGGTAGAAGACGGTATCTTGAAAGTGAAGAGTGGCCCTGACCAGACCGGTTCCATTTTATGGACAAAAAAAGAGTACGAAGACTTTGTGGTGCAAGCTGATTTTAAGATGGGCGAAGGAACTGTCGATTCTGGCATCTTCCTTCGACACGACAGTCAGCAGATTCAGATCGGTGAATCAGGTTCGCTCAAGCGCGATATGACGGGTTCACCCTACATTCCCGGTAAAAGCTATCCGGTAGAAGCTGAAGGGGTCAAGGAGTTACTGGATATGGACGACTGGAATACTATGAAGGTTCAAGCTATCGGTAATAAGTACACTGTATGGCTCAATGGACAGGAAGTAATGAACTACACCTCTGACAATGCTAGCGAGGAAGGTCCCATCGGAATTCAATTGCATCCCAAGCGCGATATGAGCATTGAGTACCGTAACATTATGGCGGCGGAACTATAAAGTTCATTGTTTGTGAGAAGGGTGTTAGTTACCGGGGCTACGGGAACAGTTGGTCGGGAAGTAATCCGCAGTTTGCAACCGTACCCTGACCAGTTGGAGATAATAGCCGGAGTACGAAGACCCGTTAATCATCATCGTAGCAGCTTCATTCATGAAGCCCACTTCGATTTTGAAGATTCAAGTAGCTTTGAACCGGCGTTACAGGGTATAGATACGCTCTTTTTACTGAGGCCACCGCAAATTTCTCAGGCGAAAAAGTACTTCGAGCCTATTATCTCCGCTGCGCGAACTCAGCAGATCAAACATATTGTGTTTCTTTCGGTACAGGGGGCTGATACTAATTCAGTCATTCCCCATCATACCATTGAGAAGTTAGTCAAACAGAGCGGAATTGACTATACCTTTTTGCGACCGGCTTATTTTATGCAGAATTTTCTCACCACGCTTAAAGAAGATTTAGTGGAGAAACACCGCATATTTTTGCCCGCTGGAAAGGCTAAGTTCACCCTAGTTGATGTGCGGAACATTGGTCAGGTAGCGGCGGAAGCCATTCTACACCCCGAAGAACACCAAAACCAAGCCTACGATCTTACCAATCAGGAATTGCTCAGTTTCGGGGAAATGGCTGAATTACTTTCCGAAGGCCTAGATACGCCTATTCGTTACGAATCGGCTGACCTACTAAGCTTTTTCCTTGCCAAGAAGAAACAGGGCGTTGCCATTCCTATGATATTAGTAATGATTATGCTGCATTATCTGCCCCGCTTCGGTAGTCCTCCACTGCTAAGCAATAATGTGCAAAAAATTACTAGGCAGGCACCCTACACTTTTGAGCAATTTGTTCAGGAACATCAAGATGAGTTGCTTCAGTAGCTGACGAAGGGCATCTGACCGTCATACTCTTTGTTTTCTACCAGACGAAGCACAAAATTAGCTAAGTCGACTCTACCTATTTTGGTACCAGCGTTCACTCCTACCCAGCCAATACGGTAATCGCCCTTTTTAGGCTCATTGGTGAGGCGTGGCCCGCGTACAATTGTCCACGCAACATCGCTGTTTCTGAGCACTTCGGCGTGGCGAATTGCATCGTTCAGTACCTTCGGAGCGGCGATCTTCATTATGAAGCGAATGGCCTTGTCGGGAAATTTTGGCTGATCTTTCTCGTAAGGAAGTCCCCCGCCCGAAAGCGAGATAATTCGGGGCACTTGATGTTCTCTCATAGCAGCCAAAATATTCTCGGTGCCGCGAGTTTGCAACCACTCCGGTGAGCCTTTCACGTGGCCGAACAAGCTTACCACCAGATCGGCACCTGCCACCGTTCGCTGAACATCTTCGGGGTTAAGTACATCCCCTACAATGATTTCTAAGTTAGGCGAATCTTCACTGACATTGGTGGGGGTTCTTACCAATGCTTTTATACGATAGTCTTTAGTTAATGCTTGCGATAGAAATTCTTTTCCGGTTTGTCCGGTACCGCCAAATAGCGCAATCGTTTTCATAATCTATATTTTTAAAATTCTATATCTCTTGAGTAAGGGTTGAGAAGCGGTTCTCTAATTCGGCTAAGGGGGTGTACCCGCGGGTTAGTGGGTAGAAATTATTCTCAACTTCAGCCCACACCGTGGGAAATCCCTGAACGCCCAATTGTTGCGTACGATAAAACTCCTTTTGAGCTTGAGCCAAAAATTTATCTTCCGCCATTTGCCGAGTGAACGTTTCTCCATCTATTCCGAAAACTTCGGCG
>CAKZPJ010000875.1 GCA_937138955.1 uncultured Flammeovirgaceae bacterium
AGATGCCTAGCATTAAATGGGCATAATCCTGACAAACGCCCTGAGGGTTCGCCAGCACTTTGGTTGCCGGGGTGGTAAACGTGGTGACTCCCGACTGATAATCCATCATTTCGTAGACGGATTGCGTGAGCTGGGTGATGTAGGTAAACAGTGGCTGATCCTTTTTGTAAAGAAGAATTTCGGGAATCAGTCTGATAGGTAGTTCCGTAAGGTTCGTTGGTGCAATGTACAGGTAGTGATCTACCAGAAAATCTTCCGATTGTAGCACCTGCTGCTCTTCTCCTTGAGCAAGGCTTTCTCCTACTGAGTGAAGAATATTCTCCTGCTTTTCTACTAGGCAGGCAGCACTGAAACCAAGGTGCGTGAAGGGTTCATCTACCCGAAAACAAGTGATATCGTAGCCAAAAGGGTTTTTCGCTAGAAATATGGGTCGGTTTAGCGTATTGTTGATGACTACTTCCTTAATCGTCTGCGTAGCATCTTCGCAGGGCATAACTAAAAATTCAAATAGCCCCTCCTGAACTACGTGTTGGTAGTGGTTTTCAGATTCGTAGCGAATGCGGTAGGTAAGCATTTAGTTTAAAAAGAAAAGTACTGACGTTCCAACTCATTTCCAACGGCGTAAAGCTCCTGTTTCACATTCTGAAGAAAATCTTCGTCCTGGTTGATGATTTCCTCTACGGTCATAAATTGAACATGAGCCGCTAGTTTGCCGATTTTAAACTCAACGGAATCAGGAGTAATAGGTTGACCACCGCTAATGACCTTCAGGTGTAGCTTAAGCTTTTCCAGATTGTACAGAATAGACTTAGGAAATTTACGGTTAAGGATAAAAAAGTCGGTCACCAGTTTGCGAGTAGGATGCGTACCGTAGTAGTTGCGGCTCATATCCAAACCTCCGGCACTGCGTAGTAGCGAGGTCCAGTGATAATTATTGATGGCCGGGTTCATTCGCTCATTGGGAACCCGGTGAACATCCTCCAGTTTAGCCAGTAGTATTTGTCCAATCTGCATGGCTCGCTCCAGATGCATACCAGTGTAAATCAGCGACCATGTATAGTTTCGTAGCAAAGTATTATCTATTACCCCCTTAATAATGCTAGTGCTGTCCATACAGTGTTTACAGAAGTCATAAGGCCCCTTTTTTGCTAGATTATCGGCTGAAAATGACTGCGTAGTATGGTAAAATCGGTTGATGGCTTCCCATAATTCAGTAGAGATACTACTGCGGACTCCACGAGTATTTTCTCGCAGCATTCCAATGTAGTTTTTTACCGAGTAAGGGTACTGCTCATCAATCGTAAGAAAAGTAATCACCTCATTGTCAGTTAATGAGGCTTGTTTTTGCTCAAAGGCTTCACTCGCCTGCGTCATGAATAGTAGTGACTCTAGTATCAGCTCTTTGTTGAGCGACGGAGGAAGGTCGGAGGAAGATAAGTACTGAGCCGAGACGTAACGGGCTAATTGCCCTATCCGTTCAGTATAGCGCCCTATCCAATAAAGGCTGCTGGCAGTTCGGGAAAGCATCATGTATATATAGTGTTATAGTTCAATGTGTTATGGTGTTTGTCTGTTCTGGTGTTATAGTGTTTGATTATTTAAGTGTTATAGTTACAAAGTTTAGCAAAAAATAACTTTAACACTTGAGCACCATAACACTGTAACACTATTTATTGGCTTTGCTTCTGGGCAGCGATTTTTCCTGAATCATCCTGAAGCACCCAGGTGTCTTTGGAACCACCACCCTGCGAAGAGTTGACCACCAAGTTACCTCGCCGAAGGGCTACCCGCGTCAACCCTCCCTGGCACACGTACCCCATCTCATGACCGGTGAGGGCGAAGGTGCGTAAGTCTATGTGGCGAGGTTCAAATTGCTGTTCCTCTTCAATGTAGGTGGTATGCACCGAAAGAGCCATCGTTGGTTGCCCAATGTACTTTCGGCGATTGCTTTTAAGTACTTCCTTAAAATCAGTCAGCTCCTGCTGTGAGGCTTTGTTACCGATGAATATTCCGTATCCACCCGATTCATCTACTGGCTTCACTACTAACTCGTGTAGGTGTTCTAACACGTACTGAAAATCATCATCTTTCTCGCAGCGGTAGGTACGCACATTGTTGAGCAGTGGTTCTTCGTCCAGATAGTAACGAATAATATCGGGAACGTAGGTGTAGACTGCTTTATCGTCGGCTACTCCGGTGCCCGGTGCATTTGCCAGGGTGACATTGCCTTCGCGGAAAGCATGAATAATACCTGGTACTCCCAGCAACGAGTCCGGACGAAATACCAGTGGGTCTAAATATTCGTCGTCAATGCGACGATACACTACATCTACTTTCTTAGGACCGTGCATGGTTTTCATATACACGAAATTATTTTCCACAAACAAGTCTCGGGGTTCTACCAGTTGCACTCCCATTTGTAGCGCTAGAAACGAATGCTCATAGTAAGCGGAATTGTATACACCTGGGGTGAGCAGTACGCACAAGGGCTGATCGGCACCCGGTGGAGTCACACTTTTCAGGGCATCCAACAAAGCTTCGGGATAGTTTACTACGGGTTGCACCTGGCTACTGAAAAACAGCTTCGGCAAAATACGCTTAGTCGCCATACGGTTAGACAATACATAGCTCACTCCCGAGGGGCAGCGCAGATTATCTTCCAGTACATAAAACTCACCATCCTTATGGCGAATCACATCGGTTCCCGAAATATGAACATAAACTCCGCCGTAGGGCGTAAAGTCCATCATCGATTTGCAGTAGTTCTTAGAAGAAAAGATTAGCTCCTTGGGTACTACCTTATCCTTCAGAATCTTCTTTTCATTGTAAATATCGGCTAAAAATAGGTTCAACGCCCGGTTGCGCTGGGTTAGCCCTTTTTCCAACGCACTCCACTCTTGAGCAGTGATAACTCGAGGAAAAAGATCAAACGGAAATATCCGCTCCACCCCTTGTTGAGAATTAGAATACACGTTAAACGTAATCCCCTGATCAAAGGAAGATTTCTTGGCGTAATCGAATAGGTCGTGAAAATCAGATAGCGGTAGTTGGGATAAATGATTATGAATGCCCCGATACTGTTCTCTAATCGTGCCAGACTCATCAAAGACTTCATCCAGAAATTCTCGGTTCTGAGGGTACTGATCAAATAGCGAGGTTAGGTTAGGTGTAGTATCCATAGAAGCTGAAATTACGAACAATTTGGTAAAGTAAGAAAAACCCATCGTTCGCAAAATGCTATACGGCTATTTTCTTAATCAGCCATAAGATTTAATCCTAAACTTAAGCTTAATAGATATTTATTAGGTAATTATAACTTTGAAGAAAGCGATCTATGTAGTTTCACTGGCATCAGGGCGACTGAATTCAGCTAAACCAAAGTATCTGTCAGATACAACTCAAAATACGGTAGCTCTAGATTGCGCTCAGAGGAAATACTAATTATCACTCACTCTGTAAGCTCTTCACCGGGTCAAGCTTAGCTACCCGAAGGGTTTGAACTGCTACGGTGATGCCTGATAGTAGTAAGACAATGCCACCAGCGAGCACGTATATCCATGCGCTAATTTCTACTTGGTAAGCAAAATTTTGTAGCCACTGGTTCATCACCCATCCGGCCAGAGGAAGGGCTAGCAACAGAGCAACTAGTACTAATCGGGTAAAGTCGCGGGATAATAGTCGTACCACTTCAGTTACCGAAGCACCCAATACTTTACGAATGCCGACTTCCTTCGTGCGTTGTACGGTGATGTGTTGCACCAAGCCAAACAGACCAATGCAAGCAATAATAATAGTTATGAACGAAAAGATACCAAATATGCGGCTCATCCGAAGCTCGGTCTGGTAGTTGGCTTGTAGTGAATCATCCAGAAAGTAGAAACTGAAATCAAACTGCTGGTCAAAAGCTCCCCAGACCTGCTGAATGCTGGCGAGCGTAGCCGATACATCTTCCGAAGGTTGGAGTTTGACTAACACGTGATTCGCACCCCGAGGAGCCAGTTGAAAAATCATGGGTCGGATAGGCTCGTGCAACGTGCGATAATGAAAATCTTCTACCACTCCAATCACCGTACCGTGGAGAACTCCTTCGTCTTGCCTCCATACTAGTTCTTGACCAATGGGATCAGTAAGGTTTAGTGCCTGAGCTGCCGAGGCATTAATAATAAAACTTTGCAGTGAGTCAGTGCTATACTGCCGAGAGAAGCTCCGTCCGGCTTGAAACGGAATATTTAGCACCGAGAAAAAATCCATTGCTACGTAGCACTCCGAAGCATCCGCCCACTGCTGTTCATCGTCAGCTCGCCAAAGCGAATGCTGATTAAAATTTTGCCCCGGCAAATTAGAAGCAGCCGTAACCGCAACTACTGATTCTAACTGAGCTAACTCCGAAGTCAGCGTTTCTACCTTATCTCGTAGTTCTTCATTATTTAGCGGAACTACCAGTACCTGCTCTTGGTCAAACCCCAGATTCTTCTGACTCAGATAGGTTAGCTGATTAAAAATGATGATACTGCCCACAATAAGTGCCGAGGCAATACCAAACTGAAACACTACTAAGCTTTTATGCGTCCAGCCACCCTCCGGTTTACTCTTAAATCGGCCTTGCAACATAGCAATAGGTTTGAAGGCAGAAAGGTACAACGCCGGATACAATCCGGATAATACGCCACCTATTATTACTGCCAAAGTAAGCCCAATGAGCGATTGGTAAGAAAATATGTCGGTTAAACTGAATTGCAGCCCGGCAATCTGATTAAAGTAAGGCAATACCCACTGAAGGGAAAACAACGCGACCAGCATCCCGAGAAAGCTGATAAACAAGGCTTCGCAGAGAAACTGCCAGGATAAGTGATGGCGCAATGCGCCCAATGTTTTGCGAATGCCCATCTCCTTAGCGCGCTCCAGCGAACGAGCCGTAGAAAGATTGATAAAGTTAACATAAGCAATCAGTAGAATAAACAGCGCAGCAGTGGCCAACAAGTACATATACGAAATGTGCCCGTTAGGCTCTAGCTCCCAACGCAAATGTGAATGCAGGTGAATATCAGTGATTGGCTGTAAGCGAAAGCCAATTTGCCCGCTCTGTAGCAGTTGAACAACCTCATCGGAAGCATTAATAAACTGATTGTGAATCATCCAGTCGGCTATTTTTGCTTCTAGCCTTTTAGCATCCGCTTGTTCAGTAAGCTTTAGGTAGTTGTAGTGACCGAAATCTTCCCACAGAAAGAAAGTATCGCCGGGGTCGTCGGCCTTTATCGTAACGTAAGAAACCAAAAAGTCAAAGTGGAAATGCGCGTTAGCCGGAACATCTTTCATCACGCCGACTACTTCCAGTAGCGAACTTTCACCGTTTACTTTTAGAAACTGCCCCATTGCGTTTTCCTCGCCAAAGTAGCGTTGAGCTGCTGAATGGGTAAGAATAACTCCTCGCGGGCGCGTTAGTGCAGTCTTGGGATTACCTTGCAGTAGTTGGAAGTCAAATACATCGAAAAACGTACTGTCTGCCGCCAACACATTCTTCTCGGTGTAGCGGACATCCTGATCGGGACGTTTAAAAGAGAAGGTGCGCTTGGTTAAACCAGCTTTCCAGAGCGGGGTGAGGCTAACCGCACTCGCTACTTCCGGGAAATCATCCACCATCGCCTGAGCCATCGGGTGAGGGGTGCGGGTTTGGGGGTTATCCGAAAACCAGGTGATCCGGTATAGTTGGTCGGCATCAGCGTGAAAGCGATCGTAGCTAAGCTCAAATTGTAGATAATGCCCAATGAGTAAGCAAGCTCCAATGCCCAGCGATAAGCCAGTGATATTGATAAACGAAATCAGCTGATTTTTACGAAAATTACGGAGGGCAATCAGGAAGTAATTGCGTAGCATAAGCAGTTGAGGTCTGGTATTCGCCTAGCTTAACTCAATTTATATGCCATCTCCCCGACTAGGCTAAAGGCTAAAGACCAAATGTAATGGCCTTTTATCTTAGGGGCACTTATCCCCGGATGAGCAAACGCGAATTCCGGGGTCTCCTGCCTGAGATGCTGGAATTCACCACCGCTCATCCGGCAAGAACGCTTCATTTTTATCGCTAAGTTATTTTGCTATTACAGATCATTAGCTAACTCGTTAAATTGATTTTGTCCGAATTCGGGCATAATTGTTCGGAAACGCACGATGGTATTTCTCTGAGGCAAACAAAAGCAGCGTCTTACCACTTGTTGAAATATGAAGACCAAAGAAAAACTAATGCAACTAACGGATGAAGAACTACGCCAGCGGTTCCGCCAACACTCTATTCGGGGCATGATTGTTTCGCTACTGCTACTGGCGGGCTTGCTGCTATTGTATTTTTTTGCCGATAGTGAGAACACTGCCATCTTTGTGGCGACGGTTATAATCGCTACCGCTTCAATATTGCTGGCTATCTGGTACCACGCTCGCAAACGTCAAATTCACAATGAATTCAGGCGGCGGAGTAGTGAGGCTGAGGGATTGAACTAGTTATACCTGAGCTAAAGGTTGCGAATCATAGGCTTAGGTACAGACAACCAATGTACCTTTCACCATCTATCTTTATGCCCGATTATACTTCGCTCCCAACCCCTCGCCCCAGCATCTAAAATTTTTTTTACCTTCCCTGTAACTTTTATTTCAATCAGTTGTCTTCGGGATAACTATGGTACTGGAAGAGTTTAAAACCCGCGTACTCCCCGTTAAGAATAAGCTTTACCGCTTTGCCCTGCGCTTCTTAAATAATGAAGACGAAGCGCAAGATGTGGTGCAGGAAGTATTTATTAAAGCGTGGAATCAGCGGGAAGACCTTCACTTGTACCGCAGTGTAGAGGCTTGGTGCATGCAAGTGACCCGCAACCTCTCACTGAACCGGTTAAAATCCGGGCATTACCGTAATACGCAGGAACTTACCGATGGTCAGAAGGCGCACTATGACCCATCACCGTATGACCAAGCCGAAACGCGGGATGTATTACAAACGATCGATCAATTGCTGCAACGCTTACCGCAGGCTCAGCAACAGGTGCTTCAATTACGCGATATGGAGGGCTACGCTTACCAGGAGATTAGCGATGTTCTGGAAATGCCCCTCGCTCAAGTAAAAGTGAACCTGTTTCGGGCTCGGAAAGCGCTACGCGAACAACTAATAAAAATGAATGCTTATGGAATTGACCACCATTCGTGAACTCGTAGACAAATACTGGAACGGCGAAACCTCGCTGGAAGAAGAAGCACAGTTACAACGCTACTTCCAAGAGGAAGAAGCTCCGGCTGACTTGAAAAAGGAAGCTGCTTTGTTTCGTTACTACCAGTCCAATACCCGCTTCCGCACGCTAGATGAACGGTTTGATGAACAGCTTACTCAGCGTATTGAGCAGAAACAAGCTAAGCAACGGTGGTTAGCGTATCAGCCATTGCTGCGAATTGCTGCTGCCGTTGTCTTGGTAATACTAGCTGCCGTGCTGTTCCGAACCGAATGGATCGGCGAGACTAATCCGGTAGCTGCGGAAGATACGTACGAAGACCCGAGGTTGGCCTATGAGCAAACTAAAGAAGCTTTACTGCTGGTATCCAGCTTAATGAACGAAGGAACCCAGCATATTCAAGAATTAGAAACTTTTAGCGAAGCCCAAGAAACTGTAAAAACACAAATTCCATGAAACGATTAATTATTATCATAGCCGCTATGCAATTACTTGCTCTTAGCGTGAATGCCCAAAATAATGTGCTGGCTCCATTGTTTGACAAATATGCCGACGATGAAGACTTTACCAAAGTTACGATCACCAGTAAAATGTTCAGTCTCTTTACCGAGTTTGAGCCGGAAGATCCAGAGACTAAGGAACTAACCGAAGCAGTGAGTAAACTGCAAGGACTTAAAATTTTAGCCTCCGACAGTGTTAATAACGCCCGAAGTTACTTCAAAGATGCTACCGCTCAGGTGCGAAAAGGAAACATGGAAGAGTTGATGTCGATTCGCGATGGCAAAGATGATATGCTCTTTATGATTCAGGAAGAAGCTGGAAAAATTAGCGAGTTGGTGATGCTGGTAGGTGGCGAACATAAGTTTGTTGCCCTGAGCCTCTACGGGGAAATTGATCTCAAGCAAATTTCTAAAATTTCTAAGGGAATGAAGATTGACGGCATGAAGTATCTGGAGAATATTGACAACGAAGGCGATGATCAGGAGTAAACAACATATCCCAAAGTTAGCCAGCATATTCGTGCTGGCTTTTACTTGCTCTCTTGCTAGTTTAGCGCAGAGCCGCACCGTAGATAATTTTCTGGAAGATCATCCGCCTAGTCAAAAGTTCTTTCTCTACCCCAGCACTTTGCGGATGGTTAATATAGAGAAGCACCCTGACTTCTACGCGCTGGTACACGACATTGACAAGTTACGAGTGCTGATGTACGATAAGGGCGAGAACAGCTTTTCTCAACAAACCATTCGTACCTTGAGCCAGGGGGTAGAACAGGAAAACTATCAGGAACTGATGACTTTCCAAGCCGACGGACAAAACGTACATTTGTATTCTCTGGGCGACGAAGACACTCCCGAAGGAGTAGTCGGTTTGATAGAAACGGACGATA
>CAKZPJ010000876.1 GCA_937138955.1 uncultured Flammeovirgaceae bacterium
GTTAGCTAACCACTATTTTCCCCAGTTTACCCAAAAGGCTCGGCGACCGATGCGCATTGTCTCGCTCATTATTTTCGCAGCATTTATAGTAGCGGCTTTTTCCGCCAACTTCGATTTATTTCTACAGTACGTTCACCTGCTTTTACTCATTGTGCTGGCTCATAATACGATAGCCTATCTGCTAGGCTACGGAACAAGCGCGCTGTTCCGTCTTAAGTTACCCGACCGAAAAGCCATTGCAATCGAGACAGGTATCCAAAATTCGGGTTTAGCGTTGGTAATTATTTTCAATTTTTTTGATGGCTTAGGTGGCATGGCATTTCTGGCCGGTTGGTGGGGTATTTGGGATATTATTACGGGATTATTATTGGCTTGGGGGTTTGCTAAAGTGGGTAGGCACCGACCGTTACCAAAATATTCGTAGATTCACCCGTAGTATTAGCTACCAGCTTTTGAACCTACGTCTCTTATGCGACTCTCTCTTATTCTAGTTGGACTATTTTTCAACGCGTCTCTATCGTTTGCTCAAGTGCCCAAGAAAAAATACCAAGGGCAAGGTGGAGTTCAGGAAGTAAATACCAGTCCCCGCCCTATTCAGCAACAGTACCAAAGTACATTTGCTTTCGAAGATGCCGATATTTACATCAGTAATGAATTTGATGGAGCCCGCCTCAACGGAGCTCTTATGAAAGAGGATACACTGATGGTGTGGATCACTCCCGAAAATGCCCCTATCAATCCTAGTCCTTGGTACGCCTTTAAAATCTGGTCGGGCGAGCCGAAGGAAGCTTTGGTGAAATTTACTTATCAGAACGCCAAACACCGCTATTTTCCTAAGCTCAGTCATGATGGTAAAAACTGGCAGCCACTGGATTCCGCTAACTATCAAGAATTCAATAAAGGTGAAGCGGACTTTGGCCCTAATTCTCTGCCTCAATCAGTCGTGATAAAATTATCGTTAAATTCAGACACGCTCTGGGTAGCTGGGCAGGAGTTACAGACCAGTCAGCATATTTTCGCCTGGATTGATAGCCTTTCGCAGCAGTCCTACATCAGTCACGCTGATATTGGTGAGAGCCGATTAGGACGCCCGATGCGTAGCGTAAAAATCAGTGAAGCCAAGCGAGAAGATAAAATAGTATTTGTATTCGGACGGCAGCACCCACCGGAGGTAACCGGCTGGCTGGCCATGAAAGCCTTTGTAGAAACGCTAACGGGTGATAGCAAGCTAGCCAAGAAATTTAGAAAGGAATATACCACCTACGTAGTTCCGCTTATGAACCCCGACGGAGCCGATTTAGGTCACTGGAGACACAGTGCGGGAGGAGTAGATTTGAACCGCGATTGGAGCCAGTTTCATCATCCTGAAACCCGGGCGGTACGCGATTTTTTACGAAATAAGACGGCGGAAGGAGCCAAACTCTACTTCGGTATCGATTTTCACTCTACCTGGGATGACATTTACTATACGCTGGACAGTGTGTCTGTTACCAATACCCCCGGACTTATGGCTGAGTGGCTTAGCTCCATTGAAAGCAATATTCCTGATTATGAAATTAATGCGAAGGGCAGTGTGAACGCCACTGGGGTTTCTAAAAACTTTCTGTTCCGGGAGTTTGGCGCCGAGAGTTTGGTATACGAAGTAGGGGATAATACGCCTCGCCCGTTTGTACAGCAGAAAGGAGAGGTCGCCGCCGAGCAACTAATGCGATTGCTACTAGATCGAGAATAGAAAACTTCTCAGACTCATTTTCATATAAAAATTACTATTTGCCAATGATGGTCAACCTTCGCTCGCTATTTATTATTTTAATAGGGTTACCCACTCTCTTCAGTTGCCAATCACCAGCTCCTGACACAGTTTTTGAAACCAAACCTCTGTCTAACGTGCTATTTATTGCGGTAGACGATCTGCGCCCCGAATTAGGTTGCTACGGTAAAGACTATATTCAATCACCTAATATTGATCGACTGGCCAGTCAAGGAATGGTATTTAATCGAGCCTACTGTCAGCAAGCGGTCTGTTCACCCTCCCGTACCAGTTTGATGACCGGGCTGCGGCCAGATTCTTCCCACGTATACGATCTGCAAACCTACTTTCGCGACGTAGTTCCCGCTTCGGTTACTACTATTCCGGAGCATTTTATGCAGCAAGGGTACCACGCTGAGTTTTGGGGGAAAATCTATCACGCCGCTATTTTGGACAGTCCATCTTGGAGTATAGAAGGTGGTAACCAGGATCGGCGAATTGAGCCTCAGTGGCCGATGGAAAATTGGCGAGCTTACGTAACCGACGAAAGTAATGCCATGGCTGATCAGAACGACGGTGGTGGTCCGCCCTACGAACGAGCCGTAGTACCCGATACCGCTTATCCCGACGGAATTGTGGCAGAGCGGGCGATAGAAACGCTAGAAAAGTTGAGCCAGCAAGACCAACCCTTCTTTCTAGGAGTGGGATTCTACAAGCCACATTTACCGTTTAACGCTCCCCAGAAATACTGGGATTTGTACGATCCGGAAGACATTGTGTTACCCGACCAAAACACTCCGCCCAACGGTGCCCCGAAGGTAGCCCTCACCGAGTGGGATGAACTCCGAGCGTATTCGTTGATTCCGCCGGAAGACAATGTGATTGATACAATCGCTCGCAATATGATTCATGGCTACCGGGCTTGCGTAAGCTACACCGATGCCCAAATTGGCAAAGTACTGGATGAGTTAGATCGGTTAGGGTTGCGGGAAAATACTATTGTAATTCTGTGGGGTGACCACGGCTGGAAGCTGGGCGACTACGGTGATTGGTGCAAGCACACCAACTTTGAGTTGGACACTCGCTCTCCACTCATTGTGAGCGCTCCGGGAATGGAAACCGCGGGGCAGCAAACCGATGCACTGGTAGAGTTTGTGGATATTTATCCTTCGCTCTGCGAATTAGCCGGATTG
>CAKZPJ010000877.1 GCA_937138955.1 uncultured Flammeovirgaceae bacterium
AAAGAAGGTAGATGAGTGGCATAATCCTACACTCACGCTCATCTACTTGCCTCACCTAGATTACAATTTGCAACGCAACGGCATCAACTTTTCAAAAATTAGCTCAGACTTGCGAGAAATTGATGCGGTTTGCGAAGATTTGATTACCTACTACGAAGATCAAGGAGCCGAAGTAGTAGTACTATCCGAGTACGGAATTACTTCGGTAAGCCATCCGGTACATATCAATCGGGTGCTAAGAGAGCAGGGCTACATTACGGTGAAAGATGAATTAGGACGGGAGATGTTAGATGCCGGAGTCAGTCGAGCCTTTGCAGTAGCCGATCATCAACTCGCTCATGTATACGTGCGGCAAGCCGAAGATATACCCAAAATAAAAGCTGCCCTAGAAGCAACTCCTGGTATTGCTCAAGTGCTAGATGAAAGCAGAAAAGAAGAATATCATTTGTCGCACAATCGGGCGGGTGAACTGATAGCAGTAGCTGAAGAAAATTCTTGGTTTACGTATTATTACTGGCTAAATGATGCTAAAGCCCCTGATTTTGCCCGTACGGTAGACATTCACCGCAAACCCGGTTACGATCCGGTTGAGATGTTTCTTGATCCGAAAATCAAGCTACCAATGGCGAAGGTGGGTCTAAAGCTGTTGAAGAAGAAACTGGGCTTTCGGTATCTAATGGATGTCATTCCACTGGACGCTTCGCTGGTGAAAGGTTCCCACGGAAGAATTCCTGCTTCGGAAGAAGATTGGCCGGTGCTAATTACCCAGCAAACTGATTTGCTGAGTTCCGAAAAAGTGACCGCACCAACGGTGTACGAAGTGCTCATGAAGCATCTCCAAGAGAGTGCTTAGACCAGTACTACCAGTAAATTTTGCCTGACTTTATTCTTCTGTGTTTACCTAGTCAGTTCTGAGGGCATAAACAAGTGATAAATAAATCATACAAACCAAAATCACAAAGTTATGTCAATTAGTATTTTCTTTCTTCCCTATTCGCGCAATAATGGGTCAAGACTGAACCCCAACGGAAACGATGTAGCCTCAATGGTCAAGCGAACAGTTGGCTCGGTTACCGCTGCTGTCCCCGATGACACGCAAAAGGTTAGGACGTTAAGGACTTCTTTCAACAATCTAAACGTTAGTGATACCCGCTATTTTGGTATGGTAGGTAAGAGCAACAAGGTCATTTGGCGTTCAGGAAAGGTGAAAATAGATAAACCTTCCTTAACCTATGTGTTGGCTCCCGAGCAAGTTCAACTATCTGCCGCTGATGTTAGAGATATGGCTCCTAATACTCCTATAAAGCTGGACGATGCCACTATCGACAAAATTAAAATGTCGCTTAAATCAGGAAAGATTCAAGTTTCTGGATCAGGTACTTATAAGTTTGGTATTAAAGTAGGCTATAATTTTACCTATTCGTTTAAACTTGAGCCATATACCAACTACATAAACGTACGCCGGGTAATCGATGTAGTAACAGTAGATAAACTAAATGTTACCGGTAGTAATAGGTTTTTGGGCTTTATCGTGTCGCTTATTGCGAATTTTTTTGAGAATGATCTTACCAAAGATTTGGAGAAGCGTCTTCAAGAAGAAATTGATAAAGCAGTAGCTACTCAGATAGCAGATTTGGTGAAGGATAATTTAGGGGATGCTTCTTCCGCCGGAGTAACCGTTACTGTTCAGAATACAACAATCAACAGTAGCGGAGTTACGGTAGATGTTATTGCCGGAATACCTGGTAGTGCACTGGACTGTCCTAGTTCACTAACTACCAAAAAAAGCAATAATGCTAAAATAATTGGTGCTCGCTCAGCTGAATCAATGAAAACAATGAGGAAGATGCGAGATGATATACTGCTAAGTAGCAAGCAAGGAAAAGACTATCATGAACTGTTCACCAAGCACCGCGATGAAATACTCAGCGTCCTCGTAGAGCACCCTACTATTGTTCAGGATTCTGACATGGCAATTAAAAGCATGATGGCTGATTTGCACGATGGTGACGGAAAAATTAGTGGCAAAACGGCTACTTCGGTCAAGAAATTGATGAATAAAGTACAACCTCACTCTTCCCGAAAGCTAAAAAATACGATTGATGAACTACTAAATGATGTAGATTTATTCGTAAATAATGACCCTAAAAAAGTGCTTAAGAAGAAAAAATAGTTGCGCTAACTTGTCACATTTCATACCATACACTTGATTATATAGTGTATGGTATTTTTGTATTATTCTAATATATTAAGTTGTATAGGCATAGTTTATGATACTATTCCTAGTATGAATAAGGTTTTGTCTTTTGCTTTAACCGTACTATTACTCTTCAATATTAGCTGCTTTAACAATGGAACCGATTGTGGCTTCACTCCTCAAGTTATCAATATTCAAGGAATTTCGGGCAGTAGTGTAGCGGTGGGCAATAGCTTTTCTAACTTTGTGCCTCTAGGCGAAGGAGCTACTGTATCTTACTCAGAATTTGGTATTCGGGCTACTCCTGAAGCAACCTACAGCAGCGAAATAGCTTCTGTCGGAGGCTTTCAGGCATTTGCCTGTTCACCACCTCCCCCTCAGCCTACCGAAGAAATTGCCGAGATTACGGTGTTTAGCTCATCTGATTATGTACAGAATTTGAGCAATAAGGTATTCGCTGCGGGAGATACACTGAACGCAATTATTAAGATATATGAACCTTACAGCGGTCGCATTGTCGGTCTGCCTGATTTTCTGGTAGATGATGATTTAGCTGCCTCAGATGAGACCTTTACATTACAGATCACTGCTGCTCCAGTACAACCAACCCAGCAGCAATTCACGGTACATTACCGGCTAGAAAACGGAGAGTTTTACGAATTCACGACTGATTCCGTAACTATTACGCCCTAAACAACTGCTACCGCAAATCGGTTGATATACCAGTTCATATTTTTTAACAAAAC
>CAKZPJ010000878.1 GCA_937138955.1 uncultured Flammeovirgaceae bacterium
ATCACTTCCTAGCCAACCCACGCTGATCTGCCCCTTCACCTGTACTCTACCCGGATTAAAAAAGGGAACGTCAGTATATTCGGATAAACCTACACTTACTTGCGGAATGGGGACGGCATTGCCGCTGATGCCCCAGGAGCCACTGGAAAGTTCCGGGTTCACTTCTCCTACCACCTCGCGGTAACGCCCTGCGGCTAATCGCCAATTGCCTACCTGAACTTTGGCGTAGCCCTCCTGAATAAAGGTTTGCTGGAGTAGCTGATTATTGCGTAAGACTAATCCGTAAGAAATAGAAGAAGCGGGCTTGCGTTTGGTCTTACGAATGTAATTCCGTAGAGTACGGGGCTTGCTCAGCATGTGCTTGTTGTGAAACGCTACGTGGGTGCTGGCATCAAACTGCTGGTCGCTGATGCCACCCCACCGTTGAGAAACTAGCCACAGCGGCTGATAGTCCTGGGAGGCTACGGTAACGGTGGTGCCCACATTAAATCGAGCCGAGTCTAAGAACGGCGGCGTTCGTACCTGAGCTGGACTAGCTACTGCAATGAACGTTGCAATAAATAATAATACCGCAATTCTCGTAGCCGGTAGATTTGCGATGGGTGGAGTGATAGTTGGTTTCACACTAAAGTTTTTAAATCTTAATTAAGCTATTGGAGAATCAACCCCCGCAAAAACTGCTTTAGTCTCCGAGTGGCGAATAGATGGTAAGGAAGAAGTGGATACTCGATTTCTTTTCACCACAGCAGGGTTTCCTTGGTATATTTTATAGGCTTCTAGGTTATTGGTAGCAACTGAATTTACTGCTAGTACACTGTGGGAGCGGCAAACTACTCCCGGACAAACCACCGATTTTGCTCCAATCCAGCTACCTTCCTCTAAAACAATACTTCCTAGCATCAGATCAAAGGTAGGTTGTTTGTAGTTATGACTCCCCGTAAGTAGCATGGCTCCCTGCGAAATACACGCATGGCTACCAATTCGTACATCGGCTAAATTATCGATCCAAGTCTGCTCGCCAATCCAAACGTGGTTGCCTACCGCCAGGCGCCAGGGATACTTAATAGTAACCGCCGGCTTAATAACCACCCCTTGCCCTATTTGGGCTCCGAATGCTCTGAGCAAACGGATCTTTAGCCCGTTTAATGGAAGCCAGTTGCTCTGAAAGACTAGGCTGCTCACTAAGT
This sequence comes from uncultured Flammeovirgaceae bacterium, assembly GCA_937138955.1. GTDB lineage: Bacteria > Bacteroidota > Bacteroidia > Cytophagales > Cyclobacteriaceae > Tunicatimonas. The sequence goes on from CAKZPJ010000878.1 coordinate 1,188, forward strand.
GCCAGAGCATTCTTACGGGCAGTGATCTGCCCGGCTGATACCAGGAATTGTCGTATTGATCCAGTGTGGTTTTGAGCATGGGCGATCCGCTAACTAATAGAGGTCAAAGTACGGGAGAACTTGCACACCAAACATTCGGAAATAGCTCAAAAGGTACATATGAGCGGAAACAGGTCTTTTAGCACAAATTTGTCTGAAGAGTACAAGTAGTTTTTGTTTTTTTTCCGACATAAAAGCATTTGTAAGAAAAATAGAAAAAGTCGCCCGATTACAGAAAGCATATTTCGTTCCTTTGAAGCTATCGCTACTACACTCCCTGGCCTCGTAAAGAGTCAACCTTAAAACAAACCACATCGTGAAAGTATCCATCGTAACGGTGGTCTACAATAATGTAGATACCGTGGCCGCTTCTATACAGTCGGTACTAAGCCAAGACTATTCTAATATTGAGTATATCGTCATTGACGGACAATCAACCGACGGTACGCTAGACGTTATTCAAGAGTATGCTTCCCAAATTGATGTATTGGTCTCCGAGAAGGATAATGGGCTGTACGATGCTTTGAATAAGGGAATGTCTTTAGCGACCGGCGATGTAATAGGAATCATACATTCCGACGATATTTACAATTCCGAGCAATCAGTTAGTCAAATTGCGGCCACTTTTCAGCAAAAAGAAGTAGATTGTGTATACGGTAATTTAGTCTACGTAGATCGCAATGATACGGAAAAAGTTATACGAAACTGGCAGTCTGGTGCATTTCAGCGCAAAAAGTTACTTCGGGGTTGGATGCCACCGCACCCAACATTTTATGTTAAACAAAGCAGTATAAATCAGCACGGATTGTACGATACTTCGTTTACCTGCTCGGCTGATTACGAACTGATGCTTCGCTATCTTAGTAATGATAAACTCAAAGTTGACTACGTGAACCAAACCCTGGTCCGTATGCGGGTAGGAGGGGTTAGTAACCGTAACTGGAAGAATCGTTGGCAAGCCAATCGAGAAGATTCACTAGCCTGGAAAAAGAACGGATTATCTCCGTCCCCCTTTCTGCGATGGATGAAGCCGTTACGAAAGGTCGGCCAGTTTCGGTGGAAGGGGATTAGCTACCAGATGACAACGTATCTATCCCTACTTATTCCCTTTCTGATATTTATTGCTTTCTCAGGAAACAGTGACTATCTGGAGCATCATCCTTATCTAAAAACTGCGGCATCTACATTTTTTTCGTGGGGTATTGTGGCTATTACCATTCCCGTAGTACTGAAACTGGCGGCTTGTAAACAGCTAATGGATAATCCTAATGGAAGGAGTTCTCATCAAACTCCAACTCCAACGTTAGGGGGAATCGGTATTTTTACCGCACTTATGCTAGGCATTGTTTTATGGATAAAGATCGACGGCACTAACTATTTTCAGTACTTACTGGCCGCATTTATTATCATATTCTTCATCGGCCTTAAAGATGATTTGCTAGTAATATCGCCGATCAAAAAACTTGCTGCTCAAATTGTGGCTTCGTCTATTATTATCATTGGGGCAGATTTGCAGTTAGAAAGCTTTTACGGAGTTTTAGGGGTAGAAATGCTTCCCGCGTGGTTTGGCTTCCTGTTTTCCTTATTCGTATGTATACTTATTATCAATGCATATAATTTGATAGACGGGGTTGATGGTTTAGCTAGTGTATTGGGGGTTATTGCCGCCTGTTTTTTTGGTGGGTGGTTTTTTGCAACAGGCTATTTCAATTACGCTATTCTAGCCTTTGTGGCCGTGGGGGCACTAGTAGCCTTTATTCGGTTCAACTTTTCAAGAAAGCAAAAAATTTTTCTAGGGGATACTGGCTCAATGCTGATTGGTCTTCTGAGCGCAATTATGGCACTTCAGTTTATTAAACTTAACAGTCAGGCTAGCGAAAACTACTTTCATAACGCACCATTGTTGGTGATTACCGTATTGGGAGTTGCTTTGTTCGATGTTTTACGGGTAGTAATTGTCAGATTACGCCGAAATCAGTTCCCCCTAAGTCCCGACCGTAGCCATATTCATCATTTACTGCTAGACCTAAACTTCAGTCATAAGAAGGCAACCTTGTTTTTAGGTATGGGCAATATCGCAATGATCTTAATTGCAATGTTCACTCTTCCTCTTTTACAGCCAACAGCAGCTTTTTTACTAATTCTGCTTTTTTTCTTCTGTTATCTCATTCTTTGCCACCAATTACAATTTTCTAATCCTAAAACAATCAAGCTATTTTTTCTTCGGTATATCCGGTTGGATAATGGCAAAAGAGCGTTGAAGACTAGCCGATTATTATAGGAGACATAATTTCGGAAGGGCATGTACGATAAAAACTAGCTTGACAGAGCGGTAGGTGCTTAAAAAAAAGTAGCGAGGACGGGAATTGAACAACTCAACTACTTTATACCGTCCGAGTCCGTCTAAGGCGGATGTAAATCCTGCGAAGCATCCAAACGGTGCAGATTGAGCCACACTAAGCAAGATAATCTTTGAATGTGTATAAAGATAACACCCGCTTCATTTTTGAAGCGGGTGTTATCGTAGTAGCGAGGACGGGAGTTGAACCGTCCGTGTCCGCCAAAGGCGGATATGAATCCTGCGCTCCAATAATGAAGCGAGCATAATAGTAGCGAGGACGGGAGTTGAACCCGTGACCTCAGGGTTATGAATCCTGCGCTCTA
>CAKZPJ010000879.1 GCA_937138955.1 uncultured Flammeovirgaceae bacterium
TGAGCCGAAAACCTATCTGAACCCTCGTAGGAAATACGAGCCCCGCTCTGAAAGAATGGTTCGTTGAAGGTAGCCACTGTAGTAGAACTCAGCAGGTTGTTTTTGGGTAAAAAGCTCTCGGTTCCAATATGCGTGGTGAAGAATCCAGCATCTAACCACCAATCCTTTCCGAGCCTCAAACCTAGGTTCGCTTCCTGTATGGTATTGAAGGTTTCAGACCAGGTAGCCTGAGCAATATCGCCATAGTGCAATGTTACCGTACCGCGCAACCGCTCAGCTTGATAATTCAACGACAACTGAGCAACGTTTAGTCCAAAGCGGTTAGGGCGCGGCGATACGGTAGTAAGAGGTTGTAGAGGAGCAGAAGGAGCATTGGAAAAAGTTGCGTAGTAAACATCAGTATAACCACTGATAGTAACTTGGGGTTTAACCAGTGTGGTATCTTGAGCAAATGACTGATTAGAAAAGAGGAAATATAGAAGTGCTACGTAGCAAAAAGCTTGGTGGATATAATTCATTGGATGATTAATAAATATTAGTCTTCAAGCAGTAGATTAGCGATAATATTTAGTACACTCTTTAGGACTAAAGCTAGATGAATAAGAGTAGGCTTACTGCCATAATTGCCATGCCGGCAATAAGTCCGTAGATAGCATGGTGGTGCTTACCATAAGCGTGAGCTGCCGGAAGTAGTTGATCTAAAGAAATAAATACCATAATACCAGCAATGCCCGCGAATAGCACCCCGAATATCGTCTCATTAATAAATGGCATCAGCACCCAATAGCCAATCAGTGCGCCAATAGGCTCAGCTAAGCCCGAGGCAAACGAATAAGCAAATGCTTTCTTACGATCATTGGTTGCGTAGAACACTGGCACCGATACCGCAATTCCTTCCGGAATATTATGAATTGCTACTGCTACGGCAATCGGAATACCCAATGATATATCTTTCATCGCACTAAGAAAAGTAGCAATACCCTCGGGGAAATTATGAATACCCAATGCCAGGGCAGTAAATAGCCCAACCCGAAGCAGTTTCTGGTTTTTTAGTTGAACAATTTCTCGTTGAAGAGACGGTTCCTCTTCTGGAAATTCGTGAGGGTTTTCGTAGTTCGGTACAAATTTATCAATAATGGCAATTAATAATATGCCTCCAAAAAATGCCAGAACCGTATACCAATTTCCCCATTTTGCCCCATACTCACCCACTAATGAAATCTGCGCACCGGCTAGTAATTCTACGAAAGAAATATATATCATCACCCCCGCCGACAGCCCCATAGAAACTGATAAGAACCGAGCACTCTGATTCCTAGTAAAAAACGCTAAAGCACTGCCAATACCTGTTGACAGTCCTGCAAATAGGGTTAACCCAAAAGCCATCCAAACATTTGAATGATCCATAAAAGTTTAGACTAATCTAATATTTTTTCAATTATTCGCCTAATCTACGAATTTTCTTGTTGAAAGGATGCAAACTTACAGGTAAATAATGAATGCTGCTGGAGGGCAATCCGTTTTCGCCTACATCTTTATTTTTTTATGGCACACTTTTTCTTGTTTTTAGAGTTAGCCTTTTTGTAGACCAAAGGGGCTTTGCAAAATCTTTATACATTCTCATGCCACAACCAACCTATCCTTTAATAAATAGCGGACGAATTGAAGTAGTAGACGCTCTGCGCGGGTTTGCCTTACTTACCGTATTATTTACCCACTTTATTACTGCTTTTTCAGGTTATCCTAACTTCTTCACCGATGCACAATTAGCTTCGCTTCCTTTTCCTGAACTTGATCAAATCATATTGAAGCTGAACCTGCTGCTATTTAAGCTTAAATCCAGAGTACTATTTTCTTTCCTCTTTGGTTTGGGTTTTTACTTTCAGATACGCAAGGCCGAACGGTTGGGCATGTCTTTCCGCAAAACATTTGTTAAGCGCCTTTTCGTCATGCTGATCATTGGTCTCGTTCACGCCTATCTTATTCAGTGGGGCGATATTTTGCGATGGTATTTTGTGGCGGGAGTATTTTTGCTTTTCCTATACCGCCTGCATAATTATGTAATTCTTACCATAGCTTTCACATTGGCATTTGTTATTCCAGCCAGCGAGAGTGTCCTGGAAATGATCATTCCCCACAGTTCGCCATCAGGAATTTCTGTTAGTAGCGTACAGCAAGCTTTTCTGAGTGGCTCGTACTGGGAAACGGTGAAAATGAATACGCTAATTGAGCATCAACACTACATTGATCCTTGGTACTTTATTGGGTATGTCTCTAACATTCTCGGCTTTTTCTTTTTAGGGCTTTGGGCAGGAAAGATCGATTTATTTAAACGTGCCACGGAATATCTACCAAAAATTCGTCAAGCCTTTATCATCAGTATTCCTGTTACATTATTAGGTAGTTGGTTTTTTATTCACGCTTCTGTCCCCAAAGAAGATTTTCCAATAATCTACCAGATTTTGCATTCAGTAGGTTACCGAATGAATACGGTAGGATTGTTTACTTTTTATCTCTGTGGTTTCATTCTTCTGTTTCGTCAACTTAGCTTTCGACGATACCTTGAGGCGTTAGTACCCGTAGGAAAAATGACGCTCACTAATTATATTCTGCAATCAGTAGTGGCTGTATTATTATTCAATGGATTAGGTTTAGGATTACTCGGGCAAATTGGCCCTTCCATGATTATACCTATCATCGTGCTATTCTTTGCTTTTCAAATAGTATTTAGCACGCTGTGGCTACGATATTTTCATACTGGGCCATTAGAATGGATATGGCGTATAGCCGTTAGCGGAAAGTGGCACCCTCTTCTAAAAAAAGATCAGCAAATCGCTCAATAGCCCACTTGAGTTGGTGCGCCTAAGGCTAGATCATTTTTTAGTAGTAGAATTGCTTGTATCCAATATCTTAGGAACCCGGAAGAACTGCTGATCGTGGCGAGGGGCAATAGCCAAAGCTTTAGAACGATCCAGATGAGCTTTTACCTGATCCTCTCGCATCACGTTGATCTCATAGGACATATGGATAAGTGGTTCTACACCTTCGGTATCTACTTCATCTAATTTCTCTACCCAATCCAGTATTTCTGTCATGCTTTCCATCATAGCCTCTTCAGTTTTCGGGTCATGCTCTAACCGGGCAAGATGAGCAATTTTTTTTACAGTTTCTCGGTCAATTTTCATGTTTTACAGAAGGATGAAATTTTTCCAATTCTTGTCTAATAACCTCAAATGTTTGCTCCCGCAGTTGTTTCTGATCATCTTCGGTCATTCCTACAGTTTCAATGGGTGGATGAATAATCATCACCGGACGTCTAGGGCGCATCAGTAACTTACCATCGTCGGGTAAAATTAGATAATTATAGGGAATAGTGATTGGAACCACCGGAATTTGTTTATCGATGGCGACCTTGAATGGGCCATTTTTGAAGCGAGCCAAATAGGGAGGTTGTTCTGTTCTAATTCCACCTTCAGGATACATGACCAAGCTTTTTCCTTCGTCGACTGCCTGCATACTCAGTTGTAGTGCCCGATAACGACTTTTTAGACTGTTGCGGTCTACTGGAATGTGTAGCTTACTAAACATACTGCCAAACAGTGGGATTTTAGCCAGCGAAACTTTCCCCACAAAAACAAAGGGTTTGGGAATGTACCCCATCAAGGCGATATCGAGCAGAGAAAAATGGTTTGGGGCAATTACGTAGGCCTGGTATTTCTCCAGATTAGAGCGGCCATAAACCTTCGCCGGGACTCCCATGCCCAGCAAAAAAGCGCGCGACCAAAACTGATTTAGTAGTAAGGCGTAGCGATGCCACTTTCTATTCAGCGTAGCCAAAACGAAAAGTGGAAAGAGCAATAAAAAGACTCCCCCAAAAACAATAAGCCCATAAGTTGAATAAATTCTGAGCCAGATTTTATTCATATAACTGAAAAAATATAGTGCGATTTAACTTATAATACATCATCAAAAAATCATCAAATACAAACAATCATTATCAACCACGAAGATAGCAGCATTTTTTATGCTATTTCAGACGATAATTTTTCTGATTTTTCTGCGATAAAAAATAGTTTCGTGGTTGTAAGTAATAACCCTAAAAATTAATTTTCTCTATTTTGAACAAATAGAATCAAAAATTTGTACATTGGATTTATATAGCTCGTATACTTACAGTGTGCCAACTATTATGAATTTAAACATACTCTTATTTTCCAATAATTGCACGCTGTAGTTTCGACAGTTTATCATTTATAACTTTTCAATCATGAACATTTACGTTGCGAACCTAAACTACCGGGTTCAAGATCAAGAACTCCAAGAATTGTTCGAGGAATACGGACAAGTTTCATCTGCCAAAATTATCAAAGACCATGAATCAGGAAGATCTCGGGGATTTGCTTTTGTAGAAATGCCCGAAGATGAATCGGGTATGCAAGCTATCAACGAACTTGATGGTGCTGAAGTGCAAGGCCGCAATCTTAAAGTTAGCAAGGCTCGTCCACGACCTGAGATGCAAGAGCGTCGCTACTAATCAACAGACTTTAACCCACTACATTTTTAGCCATCATTTCCGCCAAGTGATGGCTATTTTTTTATTCATTCATCAGTGTTTCAATTTCATCGGCTTCAATCGGTATTTCGCCCATCAAATCGGTAAGCCCCTCTTCTCGGATCACCAGATTATTCTCCAGGCGAATACCCATATTTTCTTCTCGGATATAAATTCCTGGCTCAACGGTAAATACCATACCTGGTTCAAACTTTCGGTAAATATTACCTACATCGTGCACATCTAATCCTAAATGATGAGAAGTGCCGTGCATGAAGTATTTCCGATACAGTGGTTGTTTTTCGTTCTGATTTTTTACATCGGTTCTATCCAACAAGCCTAACCCAATGAGTTCGCTTTCCATAATTTTACCCACCTCCCGATGATATTCTTTAATTACATTGCCCGGGCGTAGCAGTTGCATTGCTTCGCGCTGTACCCGCAACACCGCGTTGTAGACCGCTCGCTGACGCTCAGTAAACGTACCGCTCACTGGAATAGTACGAGTCATATCAGCATTGTAATTAGCGTATTCTGCGCCTACATCCATCAGTATTAAATCACCAGCCTGACACTCTTGATTGTTATCGAGATAATGCAATACGCAAGCATTTTTCCCCGATGCAACAATAGGTTCATAGGCAAATCCTCGGGAACGCTGTCGAGTAAATTCGTGAATATACTCAGCTTCGATTTCGTATTCCATTACTCCCGGTTGAACAAATCTCAGTACACGATAGAAAGCATCCTTCGTAATATTGCAGGCCTGCTGGAGAAGGTTAACTTCCAGCTCTGATTTTATGGCTCGTAGCTGATACATAATTGGAGCTAATCGTTCGTACTGATGCAGTGGGTAATTTCGCTGGCACCACTCTACAAAGCGAGCATCACGGGTTTGTACCGAAACACTAGCCCTAATGTGTTCATTGGTATTTAGATATATGTGCTCCGCCTGCGCCATCAACGTAAAAAGCGTCTTCTCAAACTGAGATGTCCACATAACCCGCTTAATACCCGATGCTTCAGTAGCTTCCTCTTTAGTATACTTGTGCCCCTCCCATATTGCAATCTCCTCATTAGTCTCCCGTAAGAAAAGTATCTCGCGAAAACTTTCATCAGGAAAATCCGGGAACAATACCAGTACACTCTCTTCTTGATCAATACCAGTTAGATAAAATAAATCGCTATTCTGAACAAACTTCATGGTGCCGTCGGCATTGGTTGGCATGATATCATTACTGTTCAGAACCACCATTGAATTGGGCTTGAGTTCGGCAAGCAAGCGGCGGCGATTTTTAACGAAGAGTTCAGAATTTATTGGATGGTACTTCATGGTTGTTAGGTTTAGGTGCTAAATTACAAAATGCAGTAACCCGATAAAACTTAGTTCTTCAATTATGAGTTGATGATTTTATATTCCCATTTCGCTGCTCTATATTTGTTCGGAATTATGAATAACCTTCGTACACATCGCGCCACCGCTCATTAATAAACTAGGTTTGTACCAACTAGTTTATACTCTCGAACGCATTGACTATCGCAAACTTCATGAAAAATACGCTACGCATAGCCATTCAAAAATCAGGACGACTTAGTGAGCAGTCACTAAAGCTTATTAATGAATGTGGCATTCAGTTTAACCACGGAAAAAGCCGGCTTAAAGCAGTTTCTTACAACTTTCCCGCTGAATTTCTTTTTCTTCGGGACGACGATATCCCAGGTTACGTAGAGGATGGGGTTGCTGATTTAGGGATTGTTGGAGAAAATGAGATGGCAGAAAAAGCCAAAGACGTATTGTTAATTAAACGATTAGGCTTTTCAAAATGTCGTCTTTCATTGGCCATTCAGCGTGACGTAGAATACACCGAACCAAGTTTCTTTCGGAATAAAAATATTGCTACCTCGTACCCCCGTATTTTAAATCAGTTTCTTGAGGACAAAAAAATAGCCGCTCAAATTCACGAAATCTCCGGTTCGGTAGAGATTGCTCCCAGCATTGGTCTGGCTGATGCCGTCTGCGATATTGTAAGCTCAGGAAGCACACTCTTAAGCAATGGATTAAAAGAGGTAGAAACCATTTTTCGCTCAGAAGCCGTACTGCTCGCAAATCACCGAGCTAGTGAAGAAAAAAAGGATTTAATCGATCAGTTAGTCTTCCGCATAAATTCGGTCCAGGCTGGAAAGGGAAATAAATATATCTTATTAAACGCGCCAGAAGATGCTACGGAAGCCATTGTTGAGCTTTTACCCGGTATGCGAAGTCCGACCATTGTTCCTCTGGCCATGAGCGGTTGGAACTCTATTCACTCCGTAGTGCAGGAAGACCAGTTTTGGGATGTAATTGAAAAGCTCCGGGAAGCCGGTGCCGAAGGTATTTTAGTAGTACCGATTGAAAAAATGATTTTATGACCATAGTAGAGAATCCGGCTCGAGAAAATTGGGGTAAATTGACTCGTCGCCCTACCCAAAAGTTTAAAAAGATTGAAAAGATTGTAAAACCAATCTTAAAAAAGGTTAGAAAAAAAGGCGATGAAGCGCTGCGCTACTTCGCTCTGGAGTACGACCACGTTGAATTGAACGAGCTTCGGGTTTCAGACGAAGAATTTAAGTTAGCCGAAGAACAACTAGATGAAGATTTGAAGGAAGCTATTCAGGTTGCCTTCGATAACATTAGCAAGTTTCACAAAGCGCAAAAAACCGATACTCTAGAAATGGAAACGATGCCGGGAGTCCGCTGCTTCCGTCGTAGTGTTCCGATAGAGAAAGTGGGACTTTATATTCCGGGTGGAACCGCACCTTTGTTTTCTACTGTACTGATGACCGGAGTTCCGGCCAAAATTGCGGGCTGTCAGGAGATAATTATGTGTACTCCCTGCAATCGGCGAGGGCAAATCGATCCTGCCATTTTATACACTGCTCGGCTGGTAGGAATTGATAAAGTTTTTAAAATTGGAGGTGCTCAAGCTATTGCGGCAATGGCCTATGGCACTGAAAGTATTCCTAAAACTTATAAGATATTTGGTCCTGGAAATCAATACGTTACCGTTGCCAAACAACTAGTTAGTAAGTCAGAAGTCGCGATTGATATGCCTGCGGGACCATCAGAAGTAGCTGTATTAGCCGACGAATCCGCCGACCCTACGTTTGTAGCGGCTGACCTGCTTTCGCAGGCTGAACACGGAATTGATAGTCAAGTTGTACTGGTTTCTGATAGTAAAAAACTGGTTGATGAGACCCTTGAAATGGTGAAGCACCAACTACAACAACTGCCTCGGCAGGAAATTGCTCGAGAAGCTTTGAAGAACAGTGTATGCTTTATCATGAACAGTTTGGATGAAGGATATGAGTTGCTCAACGAATACGCCGCTGAACACCTTATTATCGCCACTCAGAATCCAGAACAAGCCATCAAGAAAGTTCGTAGTGCAGGTTCCGTATTTCTGGGGCACTACACCCCTGAGTCAGCCGGTGATTACGCTTCTGGAACTAACCACACACTACCCACTAATGGTTTTGCCCGATCTTACAGTGGCATTTCACTTGATAGCTACGTAAAAAAGATAACCTATCAATCTATAAGCCCGGAAGGTCTTAGCAAGTTAGGGCCTTACGTAGAAAAAATGGCGGCGGCTGAACAACTAGACGCTCACAAGAATGCAGTTAGTCTTCGCTTGCAGAAGATAAACTCTAACTCACTTGCATCTGCTATAGAATAATAAAGAATATGGCGTTTGATATCTATAAATTGGTTCGCCCTCACCTACTTCAACTAAAGCCCTACGCTTCGGCTCGGTCAGAATTTTCCGGGTCGGCGAAGGTTTGGTTAGATGCTAACGAAAATGCTTATGGAACTCCGGGTCGTACTATCAATAACGCCTTCCATCGTTACCCAGATCCGTATCAGTTGTCGTTGAAAGAACGGATTAGCGAAATCAAGAATATTCCTACCGATCATATTTTTCTAGGTAACGGTAGCGACGAGGCTATTGATCTACTGATAAAAGTATTTTGCCTTCCAGGTACAGATAATATCATCAGCCTTCCCCCTACCTTCGGTATGTATGAAGTGGCTGCCGCCGTGAATGATGTAGAAGTAAAAACAGCTTCGCTTACCGATGATTATCAAATTGATCAAGAAAAAGTAGAAAATGCGATTGACAAAAATACGAAGATCATCTTCTTCTGTTCGCCAAATAACCCTACCGGAAATCTACTGGCTACCGATGATATTCTCTATTTTCTGGAAAACTTCTCTGGATTAGTAGTGGTAGATGAAGCGTATATTGATTTTACCAATCAACCGAGCTTTTTGAATAAGCTAAATGACTTCCCAAATTTGGTAGTGCTCCAGACATTCAGCAAAGCCTGGGGTATGGCGGCACTACGGTTGGGAGCAGCCTATGCTTCGCCAGAAATTTTAGCATTTCTAAACAAAATTAAACTCCCTTATAACGTATCCACCCTAACGCAGCAGACCGCGCTAGAAATTTTGCAGAATACTGAACAGTATAACTCATACATAGCTGCTATTAAAACTCAGCGACAATGGTTAGTAGAACAACTTAATTCACTGGGAATAGCACTGAAAATACATCCCGCTGATGCTAATTTTATGCTGGTAAAATTCACTGACGCTGCTTCAGTGTATCAATTTTTGGTAGATCAGGGAGTAATTGTTCGCAATCGTTCTTCGGTGCACCTTTGTGAGGGAGGATTACGAATAACGGTAGGAACCGAAAAAGAAAATCAATTACTGATTGATACCTTTAAACGCTACAAGCCCACGAGTAAATCGTTGACTTCTCAACAAAATTATTGACATGGCTAAAAAAATACTTTTTGTTGATCGAGATGGCACCATTATTCAGGAACCGGAAGACGAGCAGATTGATTCGTTAGAGAAGCTAAAATTTGTACCGGGTGCCATTAGCACACTACGAAAAATTACTGAGCAAACCGACTTTCTACTGGTAATGGTCACTAACCAAGATGGGCTAGGGACTGATTCTTTCCCGGAAGAAACCTTTTGGCCGGCTCACAAAAAGATGCTCAACATTTTAAAAGGAGAAAATATCGAGTTTCACGAGGTTCTAATTGATAAATCCTTTCCTGCTGACAATGCACCTACCCGTAAGCCTAAAACCGGTTTGCTTACCCATTACATATCCAGTGAATACGATTTAGCCCGTTCTTTCGTCATTGGCGACCGAGCATCGGATGTAGAACTGGCGAAAAACTTGGGCTGTCAAGCTATATTCATCAATCCAGAAAGTAATCCTGATGCTGCCTTAACTACCGAAAGCTGGCAAGAGATTTATCAGTACTTGGTATTATCGCCCCGAAAGGTCGTACATGAACGAAATACCAAAGAAACAGCGATTACTATTCGGATGAATTTGGACGGAAGTGGTAAGACCCAGAACGACACCGGGCTGGGATTCTTTGACCACATGCTCGATCAGCTAGGAAAGCACTCCGGTATTGACTTATCGGTAAAAGTGAAGGGTGATCTTCATATTGATGAGCACCATACTATTGAAGATACGGCTTTAGCTCTAGGAGAAGCCCTCTCGCAAGCAGTGGGCGACAAACGAGGTATTAACCGCTACGGTTTTTTACTTCCGATGGATGATAGTCTGGCTCAAGCAGCCATTGATTTAGGCGGTCGCCCCTGGCTAGTCTGGGAAGCTGAATTTAAGAGGGAAATGGTGGGTGACATGCCTACTGAAATGTTTTATCACTTCTTTAAATCATTTTCGGATGCAGCAAAATGTAATCTGAATATTAAAGTAGAAGGCGAGAATGAACATCATAAAATTGAAGCTACTTTTAAAGCAGTAGCCAAAGCCCTGAAGATGGCTATTCAGCGAGATGCCGAACAGTTAAGTAACCTTCCTTCTACAAAGGGGGTACTTTAAGAGTAAATTGTAATTGTAATCTTTTATTTGCGCTTACTTTCCAAACGCTTCTCGGCTATGGTTCATATTGGTGCTAAACACTGGGAGACTAATCTTCAGCAAGGCGTAAAAGCCCCGACCTTTAACTCCCGGACGAGCTCCAATTTCAGCACCGTAGGCCCAACCTAATTCTCGATTATATTTACCATCGAGTCCCAATCGGAAACCCCATATTTTAGTTTCTACGACATCAGCGGAGAATTCCCGAATATCATTGTTGGCACTGGGATCACGGTACTGCACTGCATCCAATGTGAGACTGGGTGCAAGTAGAAAATCGACGTAGGTGTTCAAAATGAAGTCGTCTACCAGTACTCCGTAACCTTTATCCGGTTTAATGGCCATATTCTTTATCCAAGACATTGAGCCACCAATATACCCTCCGGCAGCAACTAAATTAGTATGATAAAAGCCTTGTATGGGAAATGGGTCTCCAGTTTCGTCGACCAGAGTTACTTGCTGATCCTGGGTGACTCGCTTCATATCTACTGAAGTATCAAAGGCAAACCCACCCGCTCGAGCCCCAATAATTTTCCTAACTTTAGAAGGAACTACGGTATGTTCCGGCACATGAGCCGCCCAACGATTTCCTTTCGCGTACTTACGAGAGTATAAAATCAATTTCGTTTCTGTATCGCTTTCTTCGTCTTTAATATGGTAGGTTCCCCCTAGCTCAAAGTAGGTGAAATTGTTAGGGGTATTTAAGATCACTTGGTTTTTGATAGCCGCATCGCGAACCAGATCAAACGAACGAGTGTATGCTTGGCGAAAATTGGCATGAAAATCAGCTTTGTCTTCAAGATAGTAATTAGCCGCAATACCAAATCCGGCGTTTATATTCGTGGAAAACACGTCGGCATAGACTGGTTGCAGGTGAAGAAAAAACTTATTGATACTGTAGGGATCATCGTAAAGTTCTTCGTAGGTGATGGCCTGATTACCGAAATTTTGCGCTTCCACGATTTTTGTGGTCAAACTGATCGTCAAAAGCAGTAAAATAATCCGTTTCAAGGTATCTTTATTTAGTGGTTTGTTTCTTAGTCGCTAAGCTAGATACAATACCAAGAAATAAGTATTCAATACAATCGTTTCATTGCATACGTAATAAACAAGTGAAATTTAAAGCGGGAAGAACGAAAAAGGGAGGAAATAAAATTCGGGGACAATGATTAAGGTCACCGCGCGTATGAACAATGGCTTATCCCGTCAATCAATCATTATTCATCAACCATCAATGGATAGCTTTCAGTGATTCGTAATTCGCCCGGACGATCGTTTCAACCATTGCCTCGTCAATTGCGGAAGAAATAAATAAAGCTTCGAATTGGGATGGAGCCAAATAAATACCACGCTTAAGCATTTCCTGAAAGTAAGCGCCAAATAATTTGGTATCAGAAGCACTTGCTGATTGGAAATCGTACACCGGGTGCTCGGTAAAAAATAAACTAAACATAGATCCTACCTGATTAATTGTGTACGAAAGATTAAGCCGTTTCATATTTCCTTTAATTCCGCTAACAATCGCTTCGGTAGTATCCGAAAGTTTTTGATACAGATTTGTATGGTCTTGCAACTGAGTTAACATAGCGTAACCTGCTGCCATCGCAATAGGATTACCGGATAAAGTTCCAGCCTGATAAACGGGACCCACTGGAGAAACGTAGTCCATTACTTCCTGTTTACCACCGTAGGCTCCCACCGGTAAGCCACCCCCGATGATTTTTCCTAATGCCGACATATCCGGGGTTACGCAGTATAGTTCTTGTGCACCACCGGGGGCTAGGCGAAATCCAGTCATTACCTCATCGAAGATCAAAAGAATTTCGTGTGCTTCGCAGCGAGACCGTAGCCCTTCTAAAAATCCTTCATTGGGAAGCACACAACCCATATTTCCCGCTACTGGCTCAATCATTATCGCCGCAATCGTGTCTGGATTACTTTTAATTAAGCGGTCAATACTATCCAAATCATTGAAAGTAGCTAATAGTGTGTCCTGTGCCGTTCCTTTAGTCACGCCCGGACTATTGGGTTCACCCATTGTCATAGCTCCGCTACCGGCCGCAATCAGAAAAGAGTCGCCGTGCCCGTGGTAGCAACCCTCAAATTTAACTAGCTTATCGCGTCCCGTGTAACCTCGAGCCAAGCGAGCCGCGGACATTGCCGCTTCGGTGCCGGAGTTTACCATACGTACTTTCTCGATAGATGGTACCATGCTGACAATCAGCCGAGCAATTTCAACTTCTCGCGCGGTAGGTGCTCCGTAAGAAACCGAGTGCGGAATTGCTTCAGTCAGAGCTTGCTCTACCGCTGGGTTACGGTGACCCAAAATCATAGGTCCCCAGGAGTTAATTAACTCAATATATTGGTTATCGTCTTCATCGTAAACGTAAGCACCTTCGGCTGATTTAATAAATAATGGGTTTCCTCCTACGGCACGGAAAGCCCTAACAGGAGAATTTACCCCTCCAGGAATGAAGTGCTGTGCTTCTTCAAATAATGATTGACTACGGTGATTTTGCATAAGAATTAATACTCCCTTTTAGTAATAGTCAATGATCCTTCTTCAAACTGAATAATTGGAACGTATTGATTATCGTTGGCCTGAAAATAGTTATACCCCTGAAAGAACCGACTTGGCACTGGTGCTTCAGTTACGAAAAATTCTTGAAAATAGACTCCATACTCATTGAGCATCTGCCCAACAAAGTAGACAATGTCGTACCCCAGAAAAACGTTTTTACTGGGAATTTGATAGTAAGCCTGACGGTAGCGATCTCGGAATTCCTGTACTGCTTCATTACGATAATCGAGATAAATAGAGTTTATTAAGTAAACCCCTAAGCTTTCTAACTGCTCGTAAGAAATAGTCGTGAAATTGAACCATGCATCATTTCCAATGACTTTGAGGGGTAACCCCGACATAACCACCGCACTGATGGAGTTAGTAATAACCAGCTCTTGATCGGAGGCAACATATACTGCTGTTTCCCCCAAATCATGTAGCTCCTGAAGCTTCTCCACA